>LJNG01000005.1 GCA_001302985.1 Parcubacteria bacterium DG_74_3 | reverse complement strand
TAATGACGTGTGCTTCGTAGGCTGACATAGCAGCTATTCCACCAATCACAACCAAAATTGTAGATAATCCAAACAATATTTTCTTTGACATAGTTGTTTTGACTCTTAAAAAGTTTCTTTTAAAACCTAAAAGAGCTGAATTAAACTACTCTATTGGGCCGACGGAAGGACTAACACCGGTTACCTCAATCCAGAGATCACAGCCGTAATCTACATCATTTGTAGGAACGGTGGGACAACCAGCTGGCCAATCCTGACCAACATATCCTGCAACTGGAGGAACTTTTAAGTCAAGCTTCCAAAGATCAAGAATATCTTGACCTTCTTTTGTCAACATACCAGTAGCATCAGGAACGTTAGCAAGGCAGTCGACGTATAACACAATGTCTTGCCCGCCACCACCGTTACCACCGTTCTGTAAAACATAACCGGTTTCGCCAGGTGCGAATGTGTAATGAGGAAAGACTGGATAAGTTTCCCCGCCTATTGTGGCTCCTGGTTCTGCTACACCATGGTCTCCTACAGGAAGTCCTTCGCTGGAATGAATCCCGCCTCCGACCGCATGTGTACCTGCGGGGCAAGACCAGCCACCCCATCCGGTCCCACTATAGTACAAAACAGCCGAAAGGTAACGGGTCGGTTGTATACAATAATCTCCTGCTGCATCTTCTACATAATAGCTCGGGTGAGAAGTATCATTTCCATCTTCTGGATCAGCATCCACTTTTGATAAGAATTGGCAGAGGTTTTCCATTACCCTGTAATCTACAGGACATTCGTGTGTGGCATAATCAACAGAAGCATAAGGTCCTTGCTTACATTGTTCTCCTGTCGGAATTTCATAAACACATTCACACTTTGGCTTTTGCTTAATAACGTATTCAACATCATCTACTCTATTTGCTGCCTGAAAAGAGCTACTAAGCTCAACAGTAAATTGTCTCTCTACATATTCTTGTGGGAAAACTGTTCCAAAAGCAATTTCATCTGGATGAACATACAAAGCGTTCTCAATGTGAGCTGTCACGTTAATGACATGGGCTTCATAAGCTGCTAAACCTGCTATTCCAGCCAAAACAGCTAAAACAGAACCTAAAGCTAATATTTTCTTTGACATTTTTGTTTTCTGTTATTTATTCTTTTCTGTTAAGTGGCTCGCCTCAGGCTCTTCCTCTCTCACCCGCCCAAGCTCTAGCAAAGGCGAGCAAGCCTTCGGCTTTCTTCCCCCAGTCCCCCTAGCTAGGATTTGGAGAACCTGGGGTAAGCCACTTAATCTTTCGACCTTTTTCTTGGGTTTTTTTCCCAGTCCCTACCCCGAACTCCTCTAATTCGGGGCTTACCCCCGAACCAGAAAAAATTCGGTTCGGGGCACGGCCCAGGATAGAGCCCAAGCCCCCATGCCCAAATAGTTAAAAAGTTTAGGTACGAGAGTCTGAGCTCTACTTTTATTTTTTAAAAAAACAAATAGCGAAGCTAAAACTTCGCTATTTATAAAAACCTAACCTTATCTGAGAAGGATATTGGCAGTAAAAACTATTAATGAATTTCCACCTTTTTATTCGATATATCACTTCTTTCCCATCCTATTCCTCCTCAAGATGGACTAAGCATTTTTTAATCTTATCCTCAACTAAAAAATGTGTCAAGTGCTGAATTTTTTGAGAGGTTCTCTAACGGGCCCCCAATTAGGGAGGAATTTCTTTCTGCCCAAATTTGCAAAGCAAATTTTGGCAGATTCTAATTGGGCGCCCGAAGAAAACCCCTCTATTTTGACATTAAAAATCCAGCTAAAAAACTGGACCTATTAAAAAACCACCTCCTTGCCTCCTCCCTTTCTATTGTGGCTTCTGAAATTTATCATAATCTGAATTTCTTTCCTCTATTCCTCCAATAATCCCTTTTTGGTGGTTTAAGCTCACTGGATATAAATTAACAAAGACAAAAAACCTTGTCAAGAGGACAAATGTCCTATGCTTGTCCTACCTTATTTAAGTTCAACTTTGGCTCCAGCTGCTTCAAATTTCTTTTTGATTTCCTCTGCTTCTGCTTTCTTAACATTCTCTTTGATTGTCTGAGGTCCAGAAGCTACAGCTTCAACTACATCCTTTGAATCTTTTAATCCCTTTTGGGTTATATCTCTAACAACCTTAATCGCCTCAATCTTTTTTTCACCTGAATCAGTGAGAATCACATTAAAAATAGTTTTTTCTGGAGGAGCACCACCTGCTGGAGCTACTGGAGCTGCTACCACAGGAGCTGCAGCTGAAACTCCGAATTTCTTTTCTAAAATCTTCACTAATTCAGCTAAATCCAAAACACTCATTTTTTCAATTTCCTCAATCAATCTTTTGAATTTTGCCGGAACCGCAACTGGCTTTTTTTCAGTTTTTTCCTCCTTGCCCTCCGCAGCCTTGGCAGAGGAGGGTTTTTTGATTTCTTCTTTTTCTTCAGCCATATTCTTTAATTAACGTTTAATTGCGCTAAGCGCATAAATTAGACCTTTTAAGTTGCCCTCCAGAACATTGACCAAATTCGTGGTGGGCGCTGAAAAAACTCTTACCAAATTGGCCAAAAGTTCTTTTTTGGTTGGTAATTGACCTAAAGTAATCATTTTCTCAGCATCTAAAAACTCATCTTTTTGACTTTCAATATAACCCCCTAAAATCTCTAAATTCTCATTTTCTTGAGAGAATTGATAAACCACTTTGGCAGGCGAAATTTCGTCTTCAAAACCAAAAACCAGGGCTATTTCACCTTTTATTTCTTTGGGGTCTGTTTTAACTTTGACTTCTTTAAAGGCTATTTTCATTAAGGTCTTTTTAGCTACTAAAAGCTCGGATTTTGCCTGTTTTAACCTCTGCCTTAAATCAGACAGGTCTTTAACTTTCAAGCCCGAAAAATCAACAAAAATCATTGCTTTTCGCCGAGCAATTTTTTCTTTCAAGTTTTTGAGAATTTTCTCTTTTTGCTCTTTAGTTAATGCCATAATCTCTAGAAAATAAAAAATCTGTGTATACCACAGACTTATACCAAGTAACGTTTGTTATATGTTACTTGTTACTTGTTTTTTGTTACTTGATATATCCTCGGCAGGACTTACCCTGAGCTAGTCGAAGGGCCTGCTGTCTGTGGATGTTTTAATCTTACTGGTTTTTATTTTTCTGTCAAGACCTCAACTATTTTTTCTCCAAATTCTCTGGCTGCAGCCGGGCCATTACCAGTAATAATTTTTTCGTCAACGACCACTGGTTTCGCTTGATAAGTTGCTCCCTTTTCCTCCAAAGTTTCAATTGGACTTTTATCCATTGGCGAGCTCCAGACGGTTGCTTTCTTTTCCTCCAGAACCCCGGCTTTAGCTAAAATAACCGGGCTAATGCAAATTGATGCCAAAACTTTGTTGTGGGAAATTGTTTTTTGAGCTACATCATAAGAATCTTGATTATCAAGACTGGAAAGACAACCCGGACCTCCCACAAAAATTATCGCATCGAATTCAGCAGGATTTATCTCAGAAACCAACAAATCTACATTTACTTGTCCCCCGTCTGCTCCAATAGCTTGACCTATTTGATTGGAGGCAGTTTTAATTTCAGCTCCTGATTTTTCTAAAATTTCTTTAGGAACAAAATATTCTTCATCGCGAAAATTCCGAAAAGCGACTATCATTACTAATTTTTTATTTTCTAATGTTTTTTCTGGCATAGCTTTAAATATTTTACTTTAAATATTTTGCCTTAGCAAGGTTGTGCTCTTCATAATTTTTACTAAAAATTGTTTCTCCTCCGGGTATGGAGAGATAAAACCAATAAAAACTATCTTCAGGGTATATGGCAGCTAAAATACTCTCTAAGCCAGGATTGCAAATTGGACCTAAAGGAAGGCCTTTATATTTGTAGGTATTATAGGGTGAATCGATTTCCGTATCTTCTTTGGAGACTTTTATTGTTTTCTCTCCGGTAATGTAGTTCAAGGTAGCATCAACCTGTAAGGGAATGTTATTTGCTAACCTTTTCCATAAAATTCCAGAAACCAATTTTTTTTCTTCAGGGGTTTTAACCTCTTTTTCAAGTAAAGAAGCCATGGTAATGATTTCAAAAATTGATTTTTCTTGTATTTTTATCTCTTCTCTTAAATCAGCAGTTAATTTTTTATCAAAATTATCCAACATTTTTTTTACGATTGTTTCGAGTGTTTCCCCGCGATTTATTTGGTAGGTGTCGGGAAATAAATAGCCTTCCAAATTCACGTTTTTGGGTTTGTCTTCTAAAAATCCAAATTCGTCTGAAAAATCCTTTGGTGTGGGTAGTTCTTCGGTCACCGAATAATCTATCAGGGGAAAGCCTATTAATTCAAAAAGTTCTTCAGCCTGGAACATTCCAAGGTTTTCGAAATACCAGGCAACATCTCGCAAGTTCCAACCTTCGATTATGGTAATTTTTTCTTTGATTACATCTCCTGAGATTATTTTTTGGGAAATCTCTGAAATAGACATTCCCGGGCTAAAAAAATATTCTCCGGCCTGAAGTTTTCTTTGTTCACCCTTTAAAATTACGTAAAAAGTAAAAAAAAATCTGTTTTTAATCAAACCTAACTCTTCTAACCTTTCTGCAATTTGAAAAAGATTGTCTCCTCTTTTTACTAAAAATGCCATCTCCTCCCGGGAACTAAAGCTTTTAGGCAAGTAAATGCCGTACCATACAAGAAACAAGAGACAAGAGACAAGAGACAAGAGAACAAAGATTACCGATTTGTTTGTTTTTTTCTTAGCGTTTGGATTTTTGTCCATTGTTTACTGATCACTGATTAAAGGTACAAATACAAACCCCGGGTATTCGTGCTCTTTAAATTCTGTTTCTGATTTTTTAATAAAAAGATAAATAGAGGTACCTATGGGCACAACGATTCTTCCTCCAACTTTTACTTGTTCTTTCCAGGCAGGAGAAATAATTTGGGCAGAAGCTGAAACTAAAATTTTATCAAAAGGGGCTTCTTTTTTGTAGCCTTTGGAGCCATCAGCCAAAATAAATTCAGCTCTTCCCTTTTCTATAAAATTATATTTTTTTGTATTTTTCTCTCCAAATTCTTTCAATTCTGGCACAATTTCAATCGCAATCACTTTGCCTTTTTCTCCTACAATTTCAGCCAAAAGCGCTGTGGTCCAACCAGAACCTGAACCTATATCTAAAATTTTATCTCCTTTTCGGGGTTCTAACTGCTCTAACATAAAAGCTACTACCAGGGGCTGGGAAATTGTCTGACCCTGCCCAATGGGTAGAGCCGTGTTTGCTTCGGCTAAATTTTTAAGGTCAGATGGCAAAAAATCCACCCTTTTAATGGTGTGAAAAGCTTCAATTATTCTCGGGGTTTTTAACCACCCGCCCTGAATTAATTCATCAATTAAACTCATTTGTTTATTTTTGCTCCTTTTTTAACCTCTCGATCTCTTTTTTTAATTCAGCCATTTTTAGCTCTCTACCGATGGTCAGTTTCTGGAATCTCTCTAGTTGACTGACTCTTTCTTGGAGTTCTGTGGTTCTGGCTTTAACCTTTTGGTCTAAGTTCTGGGTTAGTTCTCTGAGTTCTTTGGTTCGGGCTTGAACCTTGACTTCGAGAACTGATTTGGCTTCTTCAGCTTCTCTTCTTTTTTCGAGGAGTTCGGTTAAAAAGAGCCTGGTGCGCCAGATACCGATAGAAAAAAATAACATAAAAAAGATAATAAATAGAAAAGTCAAAATAAGGTCGTAGAAGGGAAAGGGAAAGCCAATATTATGGTAATAAAGAATTAATAACCCACAAAAAACTACTCCGGTCAGAACAGACAATAGGGAAACCTTAATATCGTAAAATATTATTCCCAAAAAAGCGGGTGTGGCTAAAAAAATTAAAAACAAAGGACGGGTATATTCAGGGTCGCTGGTAAAGTAAATCCATAAGCTCGTCACAAAAGGAATGTAAATTGCCAATATATACTTTAAAAGCCATACTTTTAAATTTTTTTTCCAAGAAATGAAACTATAAATAAAAATTACAAAAGCCCCAATAACCAAAATCGAAAAATTATACCAACTGACAATGCCTATCTTCAAAATCTCTTGGTCTATAAATTCAATCACAAAGGAAGAAATTATGAAAAATAAAAAGCCAAAAATAATCCACTTGAAAATAAGCTTTTCTTGTTCTCTTTGAAAAGCTTCAAATTCTTTAAAAGACAGTTTAGTTTCTTCCTTCATATTTTTTTATTGAGAACAAGTGTTCTTCCTAATGGTTTTTATGCATTTGTTGGTCTTTAATCATTTTTAAATTATACCATAATAAAAACCCGAGAAAACTTCTTCAATAAATTTAGGGCAGGCTCTCGGGCGAAATCATTGTGCGGGAAGACTTCCCGCACAATTGGGTTTATTTAGTGGGGTAAAGAGAAGATTTTTGGATAATGATTTTATAAATATTTTCGATGAAGTCCCCACCTGCGTAACCTACGATAAAACTCAGAGCAGGAGTAAAATCACCAAAGAGATTTAAACCAACCTCTTTAACGGCCATTGCTGACAAAAGCCCAATGACTCCGGAAAGAAAAGACATTCCCAGAAAATAAGGCAAATTAAAACCAACGTTTTTGTAGGAATATTGGTGTTTGACAAAACCTACCAATCCTCTGGCTACTCCTCCACCAAAGCTGGCAATTAAAATAGAAAAATACATATGCTTTTAGATTATTATTCGTATCTACGAAGAGCGTCGACCGGTTTAAGTTGAGCTGCTCTTCTAGCTGGAAGAAATCCAGAAAGACAACCAACAAAGAAGGAGAAAAACAAACCAAATAAAATTAAACCAGGTGAAATTATAGCAGAAAAATAAACCACCGGATGAGCTTGACCGTATTTCTCAATAACTTTTGCAAAAATAGCTCCCAACAACGTTCCTCCCACTCCCCCACTGAACCCGATAATTCCTGCTTCAAAAAGAAAAATTGTCAGGATTGCTGAGCTTTGAGCGCCAACAGCTTTCATAATTCCTATTTCTCTAGTTCTTTCCCGAACAGCAGTAAACATAGTATTGGTAATTCCAATTCCACCAACCACAATAGCAATACCAGCAAAAATTATAATAGCAAATTGAATGATTGACAAAATGTTGCCTGCGATATCACCCATTTTTTCTGAGGTAATAACGCTAAAATCTGCCACATCTGTTCCTGCTCTTCTTTTCCTTGTTTGCTGAAGATTTTCTTTTATATCTTCAGCTACCTTATCTGCCAAAGCACCTTCTTCAATTTTAACCATCACATATTGAGCCGTATCTCTTTTCTCTCCGGTTAATTCTTTATAAATGGGGGTGTCCATATAAATAAAAGAGTCATCGGTTTTGCTACCTAAAGAATTTAAGATTCCCACTATTTCAAATCTTCTTCCCTTGAGAATAATTTCTTTATTCACTTTTACTTTTTCTTCAAATATTTCTTTAGCTACCTGCTGACCAATTACAACCTCTCTTTTCCCGGGGATGGGCCATTTCCCTTCTTCTAAACTCCATCCCTGAAATTTTTCTAAAATATCCCGGCCTTCTTCCCAGGGAACACCAGCTAAAAATACTGTTTTTCCCTCATCTTCATATCTGGCCACAACACTTTTGTAAGACATGGTCAGTACCCTATCTACGCCTTCTGTTTTTCTGATGGCTTCAATGTCTTCTTTTTGTAATTCAGCTCCGCCTAAAAACATGGCTATGGGATTAGATAGGTCGCCCGGCATAATAAAAATCATTTCCCCTCCTAAAGCTCTAAGTTGTTTAGAAATTGTTTCTTTTATCCCTTCGGACAAAGAAAGTAAACTAATAATTAAAAAAACACCAATAACAATACCTAAAATAGTCAACCAGCTTCGAAGAGACCTCATTCTTAAATTTCTTAAAGCTATCTTAAAATATTCATTTATTTGGACCATAAAGCTTTTTTGGCTTTTACTTGATTGATAGACGTTTGACCATCGACGATATTAACCGTCTTTTTGCTATAAGCTGCAATGTGAGGGTCGTGGGTGACTACAGCTATGGTTTTGCCTTCCTTCTGGTGAAAATTTGTTAAAATTTCCATTATCTTTTTTCCAGTTTCTGAGTCTAAATTTCCAGTAGGTTCATCAGCGATAACCAATTCGGGATTATTGGCAAAAGCTCTGGCTATAGCTACTCTTTGACGTTCACCGCCTGAAAGTTCAGCAGGTTGATGAGAAATTCTATCTTCTAAACCAACTGATATTAAAAGATTTCTTGCTCTTTCTCTTCTGGTTTCTTCTGGTATTTCTTGAAAAATCATAGGAAGGGCTACGTTTTCAAGGGCAGTAAGGTGAGGGAGTAAATTAAATTCTTGAAATACAAAGCCAATGGTTTTACCTCTCAGGTGAGACAACTCATCTTCTGAAAGGGTGGCAGTATCTTTGCCTTTTATAAATACTTTTCCTCTGGTTGGAGCATCTAAAAGACCTATCATGTTTAAAAGAGTGGATTTTCCCGAACCTGAAGGTCCAATAAGAGTTACAAAATCACCTGGAGCTATCTCCAGGCTTATTCCTCTTAAGGCTACAACCTCAACCTTTCCTAATTTATAAACCTTCCAGACATTTTCTAATTTAATTAGAGAATTGACCATAACCTCTGATTTAGGGCATTATAACTACCTGCTCTCCTTCTTCCAAACCAGAAACTACTTCAACTAAATCGTTACTGCCCCAGAGACCTGTTTCTATGGTTTGCTCTTGGATTTTTCCTGCTTGGAAAATCTGGACTAATGTTTTTCCATTTTTCTCTTGAATTGCTTTTTCTGGAACAATTAGAACGTTTTCTTTAAGGGCCGTTTGAATTGTTAAATCAGCTGTCATTCCGGGTTTAACCGTATCTGGTATCCATGTCTCAAGATCTGAAGTGGGGCCCACGATTACCTCATAATAAACCACTCCCTCAATAATCTTTTGAGAGGGATAGATGACCACGATTTTTCCTTTGAAAATTCTTTGGGAAAGCAACTAAAGAAATGTCCACCGGATTGCCAATATCTATTTTAACCACATCTTCTTCATAAATATTCGCTTCTATTTCAAAAGGCGAAACCGGTAAAATAGTTATTACTACATCTTGCAACATCGGCTGAACCTGTTCTCCTATTTCTTTGTTTATCTTTGTAATTTGACCCTCAACCGGGCTAATTAAAATCGCTTCTTTAAGAGAATTCTCCAAAAGAGCAACCCTGGCTTTAGACTTGATTTAATTGAGCCTCTTGATAGGCAATCTGCTCAGGTGTACTACCAGCTAATTTCAAATTAAGTTGCTCCTGATAACTTTGAACAATTAACTTTTGTGCCTCTATGGCTTTTCTCTGACTATAAACAGAAATTAAAGCTGTATTGATATTAGTTAAAGCTGAATTGACTACTGATTTGTAGGTATTAATTTTATTTATCTCTTCCCAGGTGAGCTTGCAATCGGTAGTTAAGGTGTCGTTTAAGCGATTGAGAAAATCTCGCAGCAATGTCAAGCGACTTTCCGCTTTCAAAAGTGCTTCATTAAGTATTTGGGGAATCTCCGCTAAATTTTGAAGTTCTGTTCGCCAGATATTCAATTCATTTTCACTAATTTTTCTCTGAGCTGTAGCATCAACCCCTGATTGATTATCACAATATTTATAAGTCAGGTCATAATATGGTATTGCTGCCCCTACTCTATACAGAAACAATGCTGCAATCTCTTGTCTAATTGTATTATCAGCAAAATTATAGGACTGATTTAAAACAGCTACCGTATCTTTATATAAGCTGTCTAATTCAGTGTTTGCTTGATTTAACAGTGTTTGGCTAATTTGTATTTCCTCGGCTCTGGTGCCTTTTTGTAATTCTGCTAATCTTGCTTTTTGCGCATCGAAATTAGCTTCAGCTTCTCTAAGCTGAATGAGAATATTTTTCTCCAGTTTTAACGTTTTGACCAACCTGAACATAGATTTTTTCAATCTTCCCAGCACTTTGAAAACCCAAACTTATTTCTTCACCCTTTTCCACCTGTCCGGTTTCTGAGATTTCTTGAGAAACTGTGCCGTGGGATACCTGAACCAGCTCAAAAGAGGGCTCTTTTTTCGAGAAAAAAACCTGATAAACAATCAATATCAAAACAAATATTATAGTTATTGCTGCAATTATTTTTTTATTCGCCATATTGTTTAGAATAACTTATTTTCGAAGAGAATTCAATAATTGTGGAAAACTCTCTGTATAAATTCGAGATGGTGTTTTACAATGAAACAATGCTCAAAGGTCGGAATAATATCTCTAATATTTGAAAACACTAAAATATGGCAGAACTAATTCCTCTCTTTGCAACCACTCAAATATATTGGATTGTGGTTTTAATAGCAATTGATGTGGTATTGGGAATTATAGCTGCTCTTATGAAAAAGGAGTTTCGCCTGGGAAAATTAGCTAAATTTATGAAAAAGCCGGTTCTGGGATATGTTTTGGGGTTTGTGGTTTTAGAAATGGTGGTCCTGGCTTTTCCTGCTTTAACCATGGTGCTTCAGTTAGCTTTTATTCTTATAGTTTTAGCTTTATTTGGTTCAATTTTACATAATTTAAGCAAAATGGGATTACCCTTACCAGACTATCTAAAGAGAGAATAGAGAAATTAAATACCAATCAAAAAAAACGCAGCCCTTCAGCTGCGTTTTTGGTTAGAGCGGGGACTGAGGGAATCGAACCCCCATCAACGCTTTTGGAGAGCGTCATTCTTCCTTTAAACTAAGTCCCCTCTTATCTTTTCGCCTCTTTGTGTAAAGTGTGCTTTTTGCACCACCTGCAATATTTTTTCAATTCTAATTTTTTCTCGGCTAAAATTTTTGATTTGCGAGTAAAGTAATTAACCCGTTTACATTCCGAGCATTGAATTTTAATGAAAGGTTTTTTTGCTGGCATATTTTTGAGCCGAGAACGAGATTTGAACTCGTGACCTTTCCCTTACCATGGGAATGCTCTACCAACTGAGCTATCTCGGCAAGGGGAACGTTTGTTTATAACTCAATCCAGTTCTATCGGAAATTTCTTGCATCGATAAACCGTTTTTATATAATTTTTCTAATTTTCTCTTTGGGAGCATAATTTGTGGGTGGTGAGGGATTTGCACCCCCGTAGGTCAGTGACCGTCAGTTTTACAGACTGATGCGTTTGACTACTCCGCCAACCACCCTTTCTTAGAATTCAATTTTATATTATATACTAAAAAGGTCTATTTTTCAATCGTTAACGAAGGAAATTCAGGAAGAGATTATTTTTTGCTGTTTTTTCCGCCATTCTTCAATTTTTTTGTGATTACCAGACATTAAAACTTTTGGGACCCGCCAGCGAACTCCTTTTTTAGGCTCAAAAATTTCTGGTCTGGTATACTGAGGATATTCAATAAAACCCCTGGTTTTGGTAATTCTTTCTTTGAGTAATTGAGGTTTACCAAGCACTCCAGGAATTAATCTGGCAACCGTTTCTATAACCACTATGGCGGGCAGTTCTCCTCCCATTAAATCATAGGGACCAATGGAAAGCTCCAGGTCAGCAATGTGTTTAGCCACTCTTTCATCTACTCCTTCGTATCTCCCACAAATAAAAATTACGTGCTTAAGTTTGCTAAAACCAAAAGCTAATTTTTGATTAAACTGCTTACCCCGAGGAGTAAATAAAACTATTTTTCTTTTTTTATTACTTACTCTCTTGGTTTTCTTAATATCTTCAATAGCTTTAAAAATGGGCTCAATCTTTAAAACCATGCCCAATCCTCCACCATAAGGTCTATCGTCTACGATTTTGTGAGGGCCTTTTGTCCATTTTCTTAAATTATGAGTGCGAATCGAAATTTTACCTGTTTTCTGAGCTTTTTTAATCAGAGATTCTTTTAAATAAGAGTCGAAAATTTTAGGAAAAATTGTAATAATGTCAAAGGTTACCATTGAAAAATTACTAATATTATTTAAAAACTATATGATATTTTAAAATATAAAAAGACCAGAAGCAAGAATGCTTCTGGTCTAGCTTTAAAACTTTAAAAGTTTTAAAGATTAGAGTTTCAATTCCTCATCAAGTCCTTCTTCAGCAGAAGCTTTTTTTGCTTGAGCTGGGGTAGATCTACCACCTCTTGGTTCCTCTATCTTTAAATTTACTCTTGCGTGATTTTTAAGACCAACAATTCGAACCAAAGATCTGATAGCTCTAGCAGTAGCTCCTGCCTTACCAATGATCTGACCCATGTCCTCGGGGTTTACCTTTAAAGAAAGTAAAACTCCCATTTCATCAACCTTGCGGTCAATTTTGACATCTTCTGGGTGATCAACTAAGCCCTTGACAATGTATTCAAGGAATTCTTGATCGCTAGATGCTTTAGCCATAATCCTTACAAGACTTACTAGTCTACTGTGATATTTACATTTCTAGTAGCTCCCGACCTTTGGTCGAGGCTCCCGCCAGAGCGGGGCGACCTTATCATCGATTCTCTCTTTCAATAATTCAGATGACCTGAAAGGTTCAGAGAATCTGAAAGCTACTGTCTGAATGTTAGATTCTTTTTTAACATTTGTCAAGTCCTCCTAAGAAGACTCTTTTGGTTTTTCTTTTGGTTTTTCTTTTGGTTTTTTTTCTAGTTTTTCTTCGGGCTTTTTTTGTTCTTTTTCTGGCTCTTTTTCTTTTTTTTCTATTTCTTCTTTGGGTTTTTCTTTTGGTTTCTCTTTTACCTTTTCTTGTTTCTCTAATTTCTTTTCTTCTTTCACTTCTTCTTTCTTTTTTGCTTTTTTATGTTTAGGAATTTTCTTTTCCTCAATCACTTTTTCTGCAACCAAAAAATTATGAACAGTTTTTGATGGTTTCACTCCCTTAGATAACCAGTATTTAATGCGTTCCGCATCAAAGGTTTTTTCTCTGGTAAGGGGATTCCAAAAACCAACCTCTTCAACAAATCTCCCACCTCGGGGTGGGTTCCTTTTATCTGTCACCACCATCTTAAAAGAGGGTTGATTTTTTTTGCCGACTCTAAATAAACGAATAACTAACATATGAATAGAATATAGAAAATTTTACCAGTTTTTTGTTTTTAGGGCTTTTTGGGCTGCTTCTTCTTCGGCCTCCTGTTTGGAGGAGCCCTCGCCGGTAGCAACTAATTCTTTATCGAGAAATATGCCAATAACGAAATAGCGAGCATGGTCCGGACCCCATTCTTTTAAAACTTTGTAGGTAGGAGTAATTCCAGTTCTTTCTTGGGCTTCTTCTTGAAAATGGGATTTAGAACTTCTGAAAAGACCTGCTTCAATTATGTGAGATAAGTCTTTAATTAAATGTTTTTGGGTAAATTCTTTGGCTGTCTTATATCCCGAATCAAGATAAATTGCTCCAATAACGGCTTCAGAAACATTGGCTAAAATATATCTTCTGGCCTTCCCTAGTTCTTTGGCTTCTCCTCGAGAAAGTAATAAAAAATCGTTGAAGCCCAATCTCCTGGCTGTTTTGGAAAGCTGCCTGGCATTCACCAGGGCAGCTCGCCAACTGGTGAGTTCGCCTTCTGATTTCTTTGGATATTTTTGATATAAATATTCGGTAACAATTAACTCCAAAACCGCATCTCCCAGGAATTCAAGTCTTTCGTTGTGACTTAAATAAAAATCAGGATTTTCATTTAAAAATGAGCGGTGACAAAAAGCCTGAATTAAAAGGTCTCTGTTCTTAAATTGAATATCTATTTTCTTTTCAAGAAGTGAAAAGTCTTTCACAAATCATGAAACAAGAAACAAGTAGCAAGAAACAACCAACCTTTTTGTTCCCTATTTCCTGTTCCTTGTTATTTAGGTTTATCTATTTCTTTATAGATGGTGCCTAAAACTCCATTAACGAATCTACCCGAAGACATTCCGCCAAAGCTTTTGGCTAATTCAATGGCTTCATTAATTGCTACTTTTGGAGGCACCTCTTTTTTACTTCCGAATAATAGTTCATAAAGACCGATTCTCAAAACATTTCTATCAACAATGTTGATTTGTTGAAGTGGCCATTCCGGGGCTGCTTTTTCGATAATTTTATCGATTTCAGAAAGGTGTTTTACAACTCCTATCACTAATTGCCAGATAAACTTGTGATTTTCTAAGCCCGGTCCGAACTCTCGAATGTTCTTCTCAATAATCTTTTTCAAATCCTGTTTTTTATCTAAAAAATCCCACTCGTAGAGAGATTGCATGGCAATTGAACGAGATAAGTGTCTGCTTGACATATTATCTTTTAGAAAGTTCTCCCCAGCTTAAAGGCTTTTTTGGAGTTTCTTTTCCTCCGGCCTCTTTTTCTTTAGCTTTTATCTCTTTTTCTCTCTTCTTTCTTTCTTTTTTGCTTAGTTGGCCTAGAACGTCTAACACCTCCCTACCCCTGTAATATCCGCAATTCAAACAAATGGTGTGGGGTCTTTTGGGTTTACCACACCTCGGGCAAGGAACTAACGAGGGGACATCCAGTCTAATCTGCATTCTTCTTTTGTTCCTTCTCGCTTTGGTATGCTTGCTTCTGGGAACGGCCATATTCCTTCGTCACCCTTGGCGACTCAGTTAAACTTAAAACTGATATTAAGGATAACAAATAAAAATTATTTTGACAAGGTGTCTTTTACGGGTTTAAATGTCTTTCTATGGATTTTGCATGGTCCGTATTTTTCTAACATTTCTCGATGCAGTTTTGTGGCATATCCTTTATGGGCGTTAAAACCATATTCAAAATATTTTTTATGATATCTTTTCATTAATCTGTCTCTTTTTACCTTGGCAATAATCGAAGCTGCGGCACAAGAAAAAACTTTATTGTCTGCTTTCTTTATTGCTTTTTGGGGAATTAAACAATTAATTTCCATATTTCCATCTAAAATTAAAAAATCAATGTTTTTTCTGTTATCTGTAAGTTTGAGTTTATTATCTAAATTGATAACCGCTTTCTTCATCGCCAATTTTGTCGCTTCCAGGATATTAATTTTATCGATAATCTTTTCTGAAACCTTGCCCGTTGCCCATTCTATATTGGAATTTTTGGTTAAAAAATTATAAAGTATTTCCCTTTTGGGGGGAGAAATTTTTTTTGAGTCTTTAATTTCTAAAAATTGAGGGTTAGAGGTGGCAAACTTTCTAATTATTACAGCAGCTGCCATTACCGGGCCTGCCAAGGGACCTCTTCCTGCCTCGTCCAGCCCGGCAATTACCCGGAAACCTTTCTTTTTTAATTTTTTTTCTTCTTTAAAATTGGGAAACTTCATTTTTTCATCATATCATATTTGACTTGCTTTGAGAGAGAAAGTAAAATGATGTAATACTTTTTAAGATTTGAGCTTCTTATGACAAAATTTACCCACCTCCACGTTCACTCTCACTATAGCTTGTTAGACGGTTTGCCCAAGATAAATGAACTTTTAGATTATGTCAAGGAGCAGAATATGGAGGCGGTTGCCCTGACCGACCATGGGAACCTATATGGAGCAGTCGAATTTTATAAGGAAGCAAAAAAGAGAGAGATAAAGCCAATAATTGGAGCTGAAATGTATTTAGCTTATGAGGGAATGCTCCAAAAAAGACCAAATATAGACGACCAGAGGTATCATTTAATTTTATTGGTCAAAAACGAAAAAGGCTACAAAAATTTAGTAAAACTAATCACCGAAGCCCACCTGAAGGGCTTTTATTATAAACCGAGAATTGATAAAGAGTTATTGGTCAAGCATTCGGAGGGATTAATTTGCACCTCGGCTTGCCTGGCAGGAAGAATTCCAAAATTAATATTAGCCAAAAAAATAGAAAAAGCGGAAAAAATGGCTCTCCATTATCAAGAAATTTTCGGAAAAGATAATTTTTATTTAGAAGTTCAGCACCACCCTAACTCTCAAGATCAAAGAATTGTTAATAAAGCTCTGGTCTCTATATCTAAAAAATATGGCATTCCTTTAGTGGCTACAAATGATGTTCATTATCTAAAACCAGAAGACGCAGAAGCCCAAGATATTTTAATGCTGATTAATACCGGGGCTGACCCAAATGACCCAGAAAGACTGACCCTCAGAGAAGACGATTTCTCCCTAAGAAGCAAGGAGCAAATGATAAAAGATTTTGAAGATTTACCTCAAGCCATTGAGAATACCCAGAAAATAGTAGAGGCCTGCCATTTCGAATTTAATTTAGGCGAAACCAGACTTCCCTATTTTGAGGTACCGGACAATAAAACACCAAAAGAATATTTAAGAGAGCTGTGTCAAGTTGGAGTTAAAAGAAGATATGGAACCTTTCCTTCAAAAGAGGCAATGGAAAGGCTGAATTATGAGCTTTCTCTAATTGAAAAAATGGGTTTTGTGGCCTATTTTTTGATTGTTCAGGATTTTGTCAATTGGGCAAAAGAAAATAGAATTGTGGTGGGACCGGGTAGAGGAAGTGTGGCGGGCTCCATTGTTGCTTATGCTTTAGGCATTACCAATGTTGACCCCCTAAAATACAATCTTTTGTTTGAAAGATTTTTAAATCCTTCCCGTATTTCCATGCCAGACATTGACCTTGACTTTACAGACCGAAGAAGAAATGAGGTAATTGAATACATTACCCAAAAATACGGACAAGATAAGGTAGCTCAAATCATCACTTTCGGTACCATGGCAGCCAGGGCAGTGGTTAGGGACGTTGGTCGCGCTTTGGGTCTTTCTTATAGCTTCTGTGATAGGGTAGCTAAACTCATTCCTTTCGGATTCACTCTTAAGGAAAGCTTAGAAAAGGTCAGCGAGCTTCGTCAGGCCTATGAAACCGATGAAAATACAAAGAAGTTAATTGATTATGCCAAAAGGTTAGAGGGAAGAGCCCGTCATGCATCTACCCATGCTTGCGGAATAGTCATCTCAAAGGAGCCCCTAGATAATGTTGTGCCCCTACAGCACCCCACTCAAGACGATGAAGCCATTGTTACTCAATATGAGATGCATTCGGTTGAAGATTTGGGACTGTTAAAAATTGACCTTTTGGGACTAAAAAACCTGACTATCATTGAAGATACTTTATCTCGAATTTATGTAGTACAAGACAAAAAAATTGATATTGAATCTCTACCTCCAGACGATAGAAAAACTTTTAAATTATTACAGGCTGGCGAAACAGTAGGTGTCTTTCAATTAGAGTCAGGTGGCATGCGAAGATATCTCCAACAACTAAAACCCACTGAGTTTGAAGATATTGTTGCCATGATTGCCCTCTATCGCCCAGGACCCATGTCTCTAATCCCGGAATATATTGAAAGGAAGCATAAAAGAAAAAAGATTGAATATTTGCACCCCAAACTAAAAGTGATTTTAGAACCCACCTGTGGAATTTGTGTTTATCAAGAACAGGTGATGCAAATTGCTCAACAGTTAGCCGGCTTTTCTTTAGCAGAGGCCGATATCTTAAGAAAAGCAGTAGGTAAAAAAATAAAGAGTCTTCTTTTGGCCCAAAAAGAAAAATTTATCAAGGGGATGATAAAAAATGGAGTTGAAAAAAAGGTAGCTCAAGGTCTTTGGGCCTGGGTTTTACCCTTTGCCAGATATGGATTTAATCGAGCCCATTCTTGTTCTTATGCTTCCATTGCCTATCAAACAGCCTACTTAAAAACCCATTTTCCAATAGAATTTATGTCAGCTCTTTTGACCTCTGAAAAGGGAGATGTTGAAAGAATAGGATTTTTAATTGAAGAATGTAAAAAAATGGGAATTGAGGTTTTATCACCGGACATTAACGAAAGCTTTAGAAATTTCTCGGTAATACCAAAAGAAAACAAGATTCGCTTCGGATTATTAGCAATTAAAAACGTGGGAAATAATGTTGTTGAATCCGTGCTCTCAGAGAGAAAAAACAGGAATAATTTTAAGTCGATGGATGATTTTATCTACAGACTTGATTCTAGAACCGTAAACAAAAAATCCTTAGAGAGTTTAATTAAAGCCGGGGTTTTTGACCAATTTGAAGAAAGAAACAAATTGCTCACAAATATCGAAAAAATCTTAGAGTTTAATCGCAATCTCGGTCGGGAAAACAACTCTTCCCAAAAAAATCTATTTGAGGGAAGTTCAATCTCTCAACCATTTTTAAAATTAAAAGAGGTGGAACCTGCTTCTTTATCCCAAAAATTAATCTGGGAAAAAGAACTTTTAGGTCTTTATGTTTCTTCTCATCCTCTGGAAGAATTTAAAGAGGTTTTGGAAAAAAAGACTCTGCCTCTTAAAGACTTAAAACAAGGACTTTTTGTTCAGAAAATAAGGGTTGGAGGAATTGTCTCTTCTATTAAAAAGATTTTAACGAAACGAGGTAAACCCATGCTTTTTATGAATTTAGAAGATTTAACCGATAAAATAGAGGTTGTGGTCTTTCCGGGAGTAATTGAAAAAAACCCCACAGCTTTTCAGGAAAATAAAATCGTTTTTGTTACGGGCAAGGTTGATTCCTATGGCGGAGCTCCTAAAATCATTTGTGAGAACATAGAAGAAATTATGGAAATATAAACCCAGCAAAGAAATTTCGACTTTCTCTGCAATCTTGTCAAAATTCTTCTCCAGATAAACCTTGACAATGGGTTCTGAATTCTTTAAATTAAAAAAAGATGATGAAATTCCTAAAAAATTTAACTACCACTACCACCACAACCTCTTTTTAGGCTAGTTGAGGAGCTTTCAATTTATTCCCCAACTAGCTCTTTGTCAAAAAGAGGTTTTTTATTTAAGCTCAGCGCCTTCCCAAAAAGTTAAGTGGGGGTAAAAGGTCAAGTCTTTTTATGATAAAATTAATTAATTAAAAAAAATGGCTAAAATTGAAACAATTCGTCATTCTTTATCTCATATAATGGCTCAGATAGTTCAAGAGCTCTTTCCCGGGGTTAAATTTGGAATTGGGCCTGCTATTGAAAATGGCTTCTATTATGATTTTGATTTATCTCAAAGTTTAACCCCAGGAGACCTTCCTAAAATAGAAGATAAAATGCGTCAAATTATAAAGCAGAATTTATCTTTTAAGAAAAGGGGGGTTTCGAAAAAAGAAGCCCAAAAAATTTTTCAGAACCAGCCCTATAAGTTAGAGTTAATCAAGGAAATGTCGGGAGAAAAGATTACGGTATACGAAAGTGGAAATTTCCTCGACCTCTGTCAGGGACCTCATGTAAAATCCACAAAAGAAATTCCAATCAAGGGTTTCAAAATAACTAAAATTGCCGGAGCTTATTGGCGAGGTGATGAAAAAAACCCAATGTTAACCAGAATTTATGGAGTAGCCTTTAATACAGAGGAAGAATTAAAAAAATTTCTCGAAAGAGAAGCAGAAGCTGAAAAAAGAGACCATAGGGTTTTGGGAAAGAAATTGGAACTGTTCCTCATTGACGAAGAATTTGGTTCGGGACTACCCTTGTGGCTTCCTAAGGGAGCTATTCTCAGAAAGATTATTATGGATTTTGCCCTAAATGCTTATCTGGAAAGGGGTTATAAGCTGGTAGCCACACCCCACATTGCTAATTTGCAGCTCTGGAAAAGATCTGGTCACTGGGATTTCTATCGAGAGAGCATGTATTCTCCTATTAAGGTAGAAAAGGAATTCTATATGATAAAACCTATGAATTGTCCGGGACACGTCAAAATTTATAATTCTAAAATAAGGTCTTACAGGGATTTACCCCTAAGATTCACCGAGATGGGAACTGTTTACAGGTACGAAAGGTCAGGCACATTGCACGGTCTGACCAGAGTTAGGGGCTTTACTCAAGACGATGCCCACCTCTTTTGTGCCCCTGAACAATTACATTCTGAACTTTTATCCATGATTGATTTAACTCTTTATATTTTGAAAAGTTTTGGTTTCAAGGAATTTAAAGTTTCTCTTTCGGTTCGTGACCCTAAAAAGAAAACGAATTATTTGGGGTCTAATAAAATCTGGAATTTGGCTGAGAAAGCCCTGGAAGAAGCTCTAAAAGCTAAAAAACTTTCTTATAAACGTTATTTAGGAGAAGCTGTTTTTTACGGGCCCAAAATTGACTTTTTAGTAAAAGATACAATAGGCAGGGAATGGCAATTAACTACAATTCAGGTAGATTTTAATTTTCCAGAAAAATTTAATTTAAACTTTATTAACAAAAAGGGCCAGAAAAAACGACCGATTATGATTCATCGGGCTCTTTTGGGCTCTTTAGAGAGATTTATTGGAGTCCTAATTGAGCATTACGGAGGTGCTTTTCCTTTGTGGTTATCACCCATCCAACTTGTAGTAATACCGGTAGGTTCCAGACATAGAAAATATGCCAAAGAAATCGGGAAAGTATTAAAAGAAGAAAACCTAAGAACTGAAGTTTGGACAGAAGCTGAAACGGTCTCAAAAAAAATTCGAGAAGCAGAGGTTCAAAAAATCCCCTATATGTTAGTAGTTGGTGATAAAGAAATAAAAACAAAATCGGTCAGAATAAGAAAAAGAGACAAGGGAGATGTGGGGATTATAAAATTGACGAAATTTATAGAAAAAGTTAAAAAAGAAATAAAAGAAAAGAAATAAAGGTCTAGAAAACTATTAATTAAATTAAATAAAGAACATGACAAAGATAACCTGGTGCTTTCTTTCAATTTTTGTATTAGCAACTATCTTCTCTTTTTCTGGACTAATTTTGGCTCAAGAAGTAGTTTCAGATAATGAGCTAATAACGGCTCCTGCTTCGGTGAGTGAGGAAGTAATAGAGGCTGTAAGTCTTGATGAGGATGTTGAGCCAGAAGATTTAGAAATTGGAGAACCGAGAGTTTTACCTGATAGCCCTTTTTATTTTTTAAAAAACTGGGGTAGAGGAATCCAAGAGCTCTTCACTTTAAATACTATTGCCAAAGCAAAGCTAAGAGCAAGATTTGCTAACGAAATGTTGATGGAGCTCAAGAGAATGATACAGGCAGAAAGAGACCCAGAAGAAATCAGAGAGGCGATAGAAAACTATCAAAGAGAAATGGAGAGGATAAGAGAAAGAGCCGAAAAAATTAAAGAAAAGGCCCAGGAAAACCCGGAGATAGAAGAGTTTTTAGATAAGTTTGTAAAACACCAGCTCTTACACCAGAGGCTTTTAGAGAAATTAGAAAACCAGGTTCCTTCTGAAGTGTTGGAAAAAATCAGACAAGCAAGGGAAAGACATTTAGAGAAATTTGCTGAGGTAATGACAAAACTTGAAGATAGAGGAGAAAAAATAAGAGAAAGATTAGAAGAACAAATGGAAGGAATAGAAGGCTCTAAATATAAAAATTTTAAAAACTTAGAAGTGCTCTTAGAGTTAGAAGATAAAGTTCCTGAACAAGCAAAAGAAGCTATTAGAAAAGCCCAGGAAAATGCTTTAAGACGACTTCAGGGAGACCTGGAAAATATGTCCCTTCAAGACCAGGAAAGATTTAAAGACTATTTAGAAAAAATCGGCGGCCTTAAAGAAAGACAGCTTGAAATATTAGAAAGCTTAAGGTCGGAATTAGAAGAAATACCCGAGCTCAAAGAACAAATTTTTCAAATAAGAGAAAGACTTTTGGAAAGGATTAGAGAAGGAAATCAAGAATTAAATTGTCCAGAGGTCGAAAAACCAGTTTCTGGATTTTGCCAGGAAGGAAGAATTGTGGCCAAAAGAGATAACGCAGGTTGTATAATTTCTTTTGAATGCGTTATTCCGGCTGAAGTTGAAATCCCACCAGGAATTGAAGTCCCTCCGCCAGGAGAAGAGGAGGTCTGTATCACCTTGTGGGACCCGGTTTGTGGGGCAAATGGAAAAACCTACAGTAATGCCTGTTTTGCCAGATTAGCTGGTGTTATGATAGCCTATAACGGAAAATGTCAAGAAAAAGAGTGTGAAACCGATGCCGATTGCCCCCAACCAAGATGCGGTCCGACAGGCACTATAAGCGTTAGGTGTATTGGATTGAAAGCAAAGTGTATAGGAGGAATCTGTCAGATAGTGCCCATGGGAATTGAAGCCCCTCCGCCAGGAAAAGAAGATTGATGGCTTGATACTAATTAGCCTCGGTTTGACCCCTCCACCAAGTTTGGGGGTTGAAAAAAGCCGAGGTTTTGTTTTAAAATATAAAAGTTTTAATAAAATTAATGCCCAAAAAATACTTTCTAATTACATATGGCTGTCAAATGAATAAAAGTGACAGCGAAAGAATTACTGCGGTTTTGAAAGAAGCGGGATATAAATTAGCTTCAAGCATTCAAGAGGCTGATTTAGTTCTAACCAACATGTGCTCGGTAAGACAATCAGCGGTTGACAGAGTTTATGGATTAATACCCAAATTTAAAAATCTTAAAAAGAAGAATTCAAACCTCAAAACCCTTTTAACGGGTTGTATTTTAAAAAAAGATAAAAAGAAATTTGCCAAAGAATTTGATTTTGTTTTGAACATTAAAGACTTACTCAACTGGTCAAGGTTTCAAAACCTCAAAAAAGCTGGCAGGGTTTATAAAGATTATTTGGATGTTTCCCCTAAATATCAAAATGATTTTTCAGCTTTCATTCCGATTTCAAATGGTTGCAATAACTTTTGTGCTTATTGTGTTGTGCCTTATGTTCGCGGTTTTTTGGTCTGTCGAAATCATGAAAAAATTTTAGATGAAGCAAGAAACGTAATTAGGGGGGGGTTTAAAGAAATCTGGCTTTTGGGCCAAAATGTAAATGACTATCAATCCCCTATCGATTCTTCGATTCATTTCCCCGAACTTTTAAGAAAAATAAATCAAATTGAGGGAGATTTTTGGATTAGATTTACTTCACCAAATCCAAAAGATTTTTCTGAAAATTTAATCAAAACTATGGCAAATTCTAAAAAATTTGCCCAATATCTTAATTTACCGGTTCAGTCCGGTAATAATGATGTTTTAAAGAGAATGAATAGACCCTATAAAATTGAACAATATAAAAAATTAGTCAAAAAGATTAGAGAAAAAATTCCAGGCATCTCTCTATCTACTGATGTTATTGTTGGATTTCCCGGGGAAACCAAAAAACAATTCGAGAATACAGAAAAACTTTTGAAAGAAATAAAATATGATATGGCCTATATTGCTCAATATTCTCCCAGATCCCAAACAGCTGCCTTTAAACTTAAAGACGATGTCCCCCATCAAGAAAAAGAAAGAAGGTTTAAGATTTTATCGGGGATTTTGAGAAAAACTGCTTTAGAAAAAAACAAAAAATTGATTGGAAAAACAGTAGAAGTTTTGGTTATGAAAAATAAAAAAAATTTCTGCATGGGAAAAAATAGAACATACAAAACAGTAAAATTTGAGGTTCCAGGTTCCAGACCTCAAGATTTAATTGGTCAATTCGTTGAAGTAAAAATTGTCAAAGCTCTCCCCTGGGGTTTAGAGGGATTGACAAAATTAAAATAATCATATATAATAAAAATACCTGTCATCAGAGAGGGTGAGATTGTGGCTCTTTCTTTTAAGTGGAATGGGTGGATTTACTCCATCTTTGAGGGTAAAGATACACCCCTGACAATAAAGAGAACAAAAATCTCCCATGGGGGCTGAGAAAACTCAGCTCTTTTTTTCTTGCAATTTTTCAAAAATGTTATATAATATAATCAGTAACCTAAAAGGAGAATAAGAGATGGAAACCCAATTATTGGTGGAGAAGCCTGAAAAACCGAAAGCTTTTCATCTCGCAATATACCATAAAGCACATTATCCGCTGATAGAGACTAAAGAGGACCTAAACAAAGAAGATGCCCTTGCCTATGCTATGGAAGCTCTAAAGAAGGTCTTGGAGGGTAAGATCGCTGGCTTCCAACTATTTGAAGGGCTCTCCTCAGAAGAGCCTACCGGGGGACGTAAAAATAACAGAACAATATTGCCCTAAAACCGAGGCGAGGGTCACTATTTCCGCAGATGGAAAATGTAGCCTGAAAAAAGGCACCGCAATGAAAAATTGTCCCTATGCAAACACATCTGGCTTTCTGCTTAAAAACCTGAGAGCTGAGAAAATCTCAGCTTTTTTATTTTGTTCAAATTAATATAAAATAAAATAATGGCAAAAGATTTACCAAAACTAATTGTTATTTTGGGACAAACGGCTGTGGGAAAAACAAAGCTGGCTATTAAATTAGTAAAAAAATTTAATGGAGCAATTGTTTCAGCTGACTCAAGACAGGTATATAAGAAAATGAATATTGGTACGGCAAAGCCCACCAAAAAAGAAATGAGGGGTATTCCCTATCATTTAATTGATATAATTTGGCCCGACCAAGAATTTAACGTAGTAATTTATAAAAAAATAGCTCTTCAAAAAATTAAAGAGACTCAAGAAAAGAGAAAATTGCCTTTTCTTGTAGGGGGAACTGGTCTTTATATTCAGTCTATTGTGGATAATATTAAATTTCCAAGGGTTTCCCCCCAAAAAAAATTAAGGAAGAAATTAGAATTAAGAACAGAGAAAGAACTTTTTAAAATTTATAAAAAATTAGACCCAGAAGGGGCAAAATTTATTGATAAGAAAAACAAGAGGAGATTAATTCGAGCAATTGAAGTCTCTAAGGTAGGAGGTTTTCCTTTCTGGAAAAAAAGAAAGAGGGGTAAACCCCTATTTGATGTTTTACAAATTGGACTACTGTTGGAGAAAGAATGCCTTAAAGAAGAGATTAAAGAAAGAATAGAAAAAATGTTGAAGATGGGACTGGAAAAAGAGGTGCAGGGGCTAGTAAAAAAATATGGCTGGTTCCCTGCTTTACAAACCATTGGTTACCAGGAATGGTTCTCTTTAGTTAAAGCTTCAGAGAATAAGAGAAAAATAAGTTTTTCTCTTACAAAAAATGAGAGAGAGAAAGTAAAAGAAAAAATTCAGCTTCATACAATTCAGTTTGCTAAGCGCCAAATGACCTGGTTTAAAAGAGATAAAAGAATTAAATGGATTAAGAATTATAAGGAAGCGGAGAAACTAGTAAAAAATTTTCTTTTAAAATAAGCTTTTTATTCCTTGACGAATTTTCAAAAATTTGTTATAAAATATTCTGGAGGAAAAAGGGGTGGATGTTATCTCTGCCTTTCTCTTGGTAAGTGGCATAGCCTACTATTGTATTATACCGCTACCTCAACCTACGACTAAAAATATAAGCAAAGCAAAAGAAAGAATATGGTTCTTTGTTACTGGTACCGCAATTGTCTCTTTGGTAGTTGCTTCAAAGTTAGGAATCTTTAGTGCCTGGTGGGCCTGGATGGCTCTGGGAATTTTTTATACCATGGCCTGCATATTGTCCTATCTGGGCTATACCAAATGGAATGTACTCTGGCGAGAGGACCTAAGCGATGAGGCACAAATGTCTATGTGGTTATGGGATTTAGCAATCGCTGTCAGCGCCTTCGCGATGATATAAAAAAGAGGCAAATGCCCCAATTTAAAAAGAGTTCTAAAAAAACTCTCTTTTTTTATTTACTTAAGTTAATTTCTTTTCCAAGATTTTACTAACGATTTCAGGGTTTGCCCTTCCTTTGGTTTTAGCCATCACCTGGCCAATTAAAAACTGCAGAGCGCCTTCTTTTCCCTGTTTTAAATCTGAGACTGCTTTGGGATTTTCTGATATTGCTTGATTTACAATTTCTTCAATATGAGTCTCGTCAGTTATCTGAATGAGTTCTTTTTCGTCAATGATATGAGAGGGGTCAGCTCCTGTTTTAAACATTTCTTCTAAAACCATTTTGGCAATTTTGCTTGAAATTTTTCCCTGGTGAATTAGGGTAATAAATTCAGCAAAATTTTCTGGGGTAATTAGAAAGTCCTTAACCGCAACCGACTCTCCTTTTAATAATCCTTGCAAATCAGTTATTAAATAGTTAATTGTTAATTTTATTAGGGCAGAAAGTTTTGAAGGAGAGAGTTTAGGTTCTAATTCGCTTATTACTTTTTCAAAATATTCTTCAAGTTCTTTGTTAAAAACAAAAAATTCTGTTTCTTTGTCTGAAAGATGGTATTCTTTTTGCAAGCGCTGACGTCTGGGTTGGGGAAGCTCGGGTATTTCTGCTCTGATTTTTTCAATATCCTTTTTCTGCCAGGTAATGGGTGGTAAATCAGGCTCTGGAAAATAACGATAATCGTGGGCATATTCTTTTTCTCGTTGACTTTTTGTTACTCCAGAAATTTCATCCCAACCTCGAGTTTCTTGGACTATTATTTTGCCAGATGTTAAAATTTTTTCCTGTCTTTTAATCTCATAATTAATCGCTCTTTCGACCGCTCGGAAAGAGTTTAGATTTTTTATCTCTACCTTAACTCCCAGCTTTCCTTTTTTTACATCTTCCTGAGAAGCTAAACTCACATTAGCTTCAACTCTCATTTGACCTTTTTCCATATCGGCACTGGAAACATCAAGATATCTTAAAATCAGCTGCAGTTCTTCAGAAAATTTCCGAGCTTCTTTAGCTATCCTCAAATCAGGCTCGGTAACCAATTCCATTAAAGGAATGCCAGCTCGGTTAAAATCTACCAGAGAATAATCTTTTCCTTTTGGGTGAATCAATCTTCCGGTATCTTCTTCTAAATGTACCCTCCTAATTCTCACTCTTCTCTTCTCGTCGTTCACTTTGAAATCTAAGTATCCGCTTTTAGATAGGGGGGTATCATATTGACTTATTTGATAACCTTTTGGTAAATCGGGATAAAAATAGCTTTTACGGTCGAATTTAGAAAGAGGAGGAATCTGACAATTAAAAGATAGGGCGGTCTTTATTACTTTTTTTATTGCCTCTTTGTTAATTACGGGCAGGGTTCCTGGATGCCCCAGACAAATTGGGCAGATATTTACATTCGGGTGACGTTCATTGGGGTCGTTGACGCATCCACAAAACATCTTGGAACGAGTGTTAAGTTCAATATGAATTTCTAAACCTATTACTGATTGGTACATAATATTAGAATCTAAAAAATAGAATCTAGAATTTAGGAACGTTTTAGCGCTTCTTTTATAATCTTGACGCTAGAACTGGTTCCGATGATATCAGCACCTGCCCGAAGCATCATTTTGAAGTCTTTTAGGGTTTGAATTTTTCCTGAGGCTTTAATTAAAAGGCCGGGAGCTGATTTTTTCATTATTTTTAAATGTCGAACTTTCTCTTCTAGCTCAAAATGGTCCAGAGGGTCTTTTTCGGTTGAGGTTTTAACACAGATACAACCTGCCTCTTTAACGATTCTCGAAGCTTTTTCTATTTCAGAATCTGTTAAGTAGCCAGAACCAATAATTACTTTAGTTGGCAAGATTTTACAAACCATTTTAAGTTCTTTTAAAATTTTTTCCCATCTTCCATATTTGACATCGGGAATTGAAATTACAATATCTATTTCATCAGCTCCTTCTTTTTTCGCTTTATGGCAAATTTGAATCCGTTTTTGATGGGAGCTATCGCCTATGGGCGGGTCAACCAAAATAACGGTTTTAATGCCTATTCCCCTTAATTCTCGCTTGACTAATTTTGCCCATTGAGGGTTGACAACAACGCTTTTAAAACCATATTTTTTGGCTTCTTGGCAGGTTTTTTTAATGTCTTGGTTTTTGGCTTCTTTTTGGATATTTGTGTGGTCAATGAATTTAGCAATATTCATAATTTTAAAATTTGTTTAGTGATTTTCCAAATTTCTTGATGAATTATTTCTGGTGGCAACAATTTTCCCCTTTTTAAACATTCTATAATTTTAAAATCTCTGGGGAATTTTTTGGCTGCCTCCAGATAGGACCTTTCGGTATTAATAAGATGGGTCAAGTCTTTTTCGTGAATGTCTCTTTTTTTATGACCCAGATAAATCCTTTTTTTCACTTTTTTTTCTTTATCAGTAATTTTGCCAGCCAGAGATTGGGCTATTCTAGGAGGAACCTTTAAAATAAAAACAGTGTCTGGTTTGGGAATTTGAAAAATACTGTATTCAAGATTATATAACCATCTTAAAAATTTTTCTCTTTCTTTTTTATTTTTTATTTTCCCTCCTTGATGACCGATATTAGAGCCAATATATCTATCAACCACCACAATTTTGCCTCTTTTTAACCAATCTCTTATTGTAAAGGAAGCATCATAACGGTCACAAGCATAAAAAATAGAAGCCTGATAGGGGGTGACTTTTGTAGAGGGGCCATATTTTCCGACTAAATACTCTTCAATCAGACCTGCTGATTTTTTTCCATATTGGGGAAAATCAATAAAAGCTGTTATAGTGCCAGCTTTTTTTAGGTGCTTAATTAGCAAATTTGCCTGGGTAGATTTACCAGAACCGTCTATTCCTTCAAAAACAAAAAATTTACCCATTTTTTGTTTTTTTCTCATTATTTTATTATATAGATTTTTGAAAACAAAAAAAGGGTTGAAAAACCCTTAGTGTTGTAAGATTAATTCTGAATGCTCCCCGATGAGGTCTTCAACGTAGAATACTTCTTGAGCCACCTCCTTTAGTTTTCTGGAACAAGTTTTTTTTCCGGCAACCACAATAATCTTTATTCCCTCCTCTTTTGCCAGCTCGAGAATTTCGGCAAAATCTCCGTCTCCTGAAATTAGAATTATCTCTTTAATATCTTTTTTTCCCCGAAGTAATAATCGGGCTATATCTGTCACTATTTTGGAGTCTATATTATCTCTGCTGATAAAAGTTTTAAAGAAATGCCCTTTCTTCTCTAAAGCCGGTCGCAGTTCGTTGAAGAGGAATTCCATAAATCCCACGAAGGGGTCTTTTGCTTCCTCCGCCAAAAGAGTTATCTGTCGAGGAACAAAATAGTAGTAAATTTGGCTTTTCTGATTGTTGGCAAGGAATTTTAAGAATTCAATCTCATCTAATCTCTCTTCAATTTCCCTCTTAGTTCCCAAGAGATTGTCACTATCAACGAGGATCATTCTCGTTATCTTTTCTGTTAATTCCAACCTCCTTCACACTCTTTTATTTTAAGAACCATTTAAAAAATACCACAAAACAATTAATTTGTCAACTCAAAAAAAGAGAGCTTCTTAAAAGAAGTTCTCTTTAATTTATCTAGATAAAAAGCGATTCTTGCTATTAAGTGTTCGCCACAGCGTCCGCAAAGATATCTTCTCTAAATATATAAAAATTTTCAAAGCCCCCTGCAATCTTAAACTTGCTTTTCTTTTTTCTTGGTGGTAACTCTACCACCCTGCCATTGACCTCGATATAAACCTGATTTTCCTTTTACTTCAAAAAACATAATATGTAAGACCCTTGAGCCCATCTCTAATTCAAATTTTTCCTTTCCAAAATTACAAATTCCGGTGGTTAGTTCTCCTTTATATCCGGGGGCAGTTTGACCACCAAAAATATAAACTCCCGAGCGAAAAAGAGTAGACCTGGGAGTAAACAGAGCTAAAAGATTATCTGGCATATTCAATTTTTCAACCGTCTTCATTAAATAATAGACATTAGACTTGAGAATGTTTTTCTTTGGCTTTTTGGGGTTGAATTTAGCAATTAATTTTATTTCTGGAGTTTCTCTTTCTTTTATTCCTAAAAATCCCTTTCCTTTTATTTCATATAACTCCCCTATCCTTAAATCAAAGCCAGCCCCCTCTGGATTTTGTAATTCTCTTTCAGATAGATTTTCCACCAGTTTTTTCTCTTTCACTAATTTTAAAAGTTGTTTTGCTCCAAGAATCATTATTAAATTAAAAGAATAATTATTAAATTACAATAAATTTCGATAAAAATAGAAAATGTTTTATATTAGCCAGCTCGTTAATATTTCAAAAATTATGTCTTAAAACAGTATTTTATTCTTTGAAATTCTTTTTTAAATTCAGTGACTTTTTTCTTTATTTTTTCTGGACTTTTTTTATCTACAAGTAATTCTTTAAAAAATTTGGCAATTTCTTTTATTTCTTTTTCTTTCATTCCAATTCTGGTTAATTCTTGAACTCCAATTCTTATTCCCGAAGGATTATGGGTAGCGTCTTTGTCGGTATCATAGGGTAGGGCCATTTTATTTACAATAATATTCACCATTTCTAATTTTTCAGATACTTGTTTTCCCCCACCTAAATTTTTCACATCAACAATTACTTGATGAGATTGAGTAAAACCCTCTTCTTTGGCTAAAACTTTAAAGCCAAATTCAAAAAGCGTCTTAGCTAGGGCTTTTGCATTTTTTATGACTTGTCTGGCATAATTTTTACCAAATTTATTCATTTCCAATGCCGTAATGGCTAAAGAAGGCAAACGAAAAATATGATGGTTAGATATTACTCCTGGAAAAACAGCATCTTCAATTTTTTGCCACTTTTGTTTATCAAAATCTCCCCGAGCGATTATCATCCCTCCTTGAGGACCGGGGAAAGTTTTGTGGGTAGAGGTCGTAATAATATCTGCTCCTTCTCTAAAAGGATTTTGGAAGAAACCACCGTAGATTAAACCGAAAACATGAGCTGCGTCATAAATAATTATGGCATCGGTATGTTTTCTAATTTCTTTTATTGGTTCAGGGAACAAAAACATCGATCTACCGAACATAATCAATTTGGGATTATTTTTTTTAATTAGCTTTATCGTTCCTTCAATATTTAGTCTCATTTTTTTTAGATCAAAGGGCATAGAAATACTCTTTAAACCTCTTACTCCAGCTATTCCATAATGAGTGGAAGAAACATGAGCCCCTACGGTTAATCCGGGAGCTAAAAATGAATCACCTGGCTTTAAAAAAGCGTGATAGACACATAAATTGGCGATGGCTCCAGCAATTGGTCTCGTATCAACAAATTTTGTTTTAAATCTTTTGCCAAAAATTTCATTACAAAATTTTTCTATTTGAACAGCGTATTTTACTCCTTGATAATGGGTAATGAAATCTCCATTTTTAACTCCATGTTCATTGTACCTATCCTGAAAATCGGAAATTAAAAACTTCTCTGCTAAGGGAGAAACTAAGTTTTCACTAGCAATCATATTTAAGCATTCTTTTTTTCTCCATTGATTTTGTTTTTTGACGATTTCTTTTATTTTTTTTAAATTTTCCATATTTATTCTTAATGTTCTTTTATGTTTTTCCCAGGTTTTTAAATTTTTCTTCAAATTTTTTTTCTAAATCTTTTTTCATCTCTTGATGAAAATTTTCTGAATAGTTTTTTATTAATCTTTTAATGATTCCACAGCTTTTTTCCTCTGGGCAAAAACCAACTATTTGACATTTTGGAATTATAAATTCATTTAACCAGCCGTATCTCTTCTGGGAAAGGGCTTTTTTAATTTGCTTAACCTCTATCCAGGTATTTCTTTTCATTTCTTCTTCAGAAGTTTGGCAGAGTCTTAACGGATAATAGCCAGTTAAAAGATTGTACAAATCATATTCTTGTAAAATATCAATTTTTAGTCCTCTGGGAATTAAAAAAATGGCTTCTCTTGGTTTAATTTTTAATTTAATTAGTTTTTGATAACCTTCAAGAGAATTTAAAGCAACTAAAAGATATTCTGATAAAAATTTGGGATTTTTTTTAATTGAGGGGGGGATTGAAAAAAATTTTTCAATTTTTTTTATTGTGTTTTTGTTAATTTTTCTTTTTTCAATTTGATTTTTAAATTTATGAAATATTTTAATTGTTCTTTCAATACAATAGTATATCGACTCAACGACTTGGGGGCAAGTTCTATGTCTCTTTTTTTCTCCCCAGATTCGCCAGGGAACAGAAGATAAAAATCGAAATTTTAGAACTAAGTTATAGTCTCTTAAAATTTCTTGATATTGTGATAAAAGATTGGGCCATTCCTTTTTAATTTTACTAAAAGAAGAAAAAATTCTTTTTCTTTTCTTATTTAACTCAATTAATTTTCTCTTTAAAACCAGATTTGCCTCTAAAATTTCTAACGAAACTAATTTTGACCCTTCTAATAATTTTTCTTTTTTCAAAAATTCTCTGACCAGGTTTTGTTTTTTGGGATTTTTGAAAATATTTGGATAAGGATAGATATTTCTTGGCGCTACGACTCTGGTAGTATAAAGTAAATCCACTCCTAATTTCTTTAATTTTTTCTCAATTTTTTTTAAGAGAATTTCAAGCTCCTGTGGCATCCATTCTTTTTCAATTAAATATTCCCTTTTTAATAAAACTATTGACTCAATTGGCAATTGAATTATTCCCGTTCCATAAATTCCGTATTGTAAAATTTTGCTTGTTTCGTCTTTTGGAATTCCTTGGGAGAGAAAAAAATTATAACTTTTGATAAGTCTTTTTGAAATATTCTCATAAATTTTTCTTGCTTTTTTATTCTTAATAATTCCATTGGGGTAAACGATATCTTTCTCGGCAGTTGTGGTTCTTCTTCCCGAACTTACTATTGAAGATGAGAAGACAATACCAGTTAAGACTGAGTCTAAAAATTTGCTTCCCTCATAAGCTATACAGAGGCTGGGAGTGGTTGCAACCGAGGCATGGCCCTTTAAAGAAGATTGTTCTAAAATCTTTCTTGTTTTCACGTTTAAATTTTCTCCTGTTTCTTTTATTTTTTTCAAAATGTCTTTAATGGATTTTCCCTTAAAAGTCAAAAGGGCTGACAAAGAAACAATGTGTTGAGGATTTAAAACCCCGCCCTTATCTTTTAGCAGCGGAGTGATCCCTAAAAATTGAACTTTTAAATCAGAGGTTAAAAGACGCTTCATTAATTTAATCTTTACTTTTTTGTTTTTTTAATTCCATATTTAATTTACTAGCTTGTGGATATTTCGCTTCCGCATATTTCTGACCTTTCTTTTTCCAATACGGTATATCAGCAGGACTGGAAAGAATTTCAAAACTCAAAGAACAAATTCGGGTTACGCCAGCATACAAGACAACTGGCATTGTTCCAAGATTTCCCAATTCCAAGACCGCTCTTCCTGTCCAACCAGGGTCAAACCTGGCTGAGGTTACATGAATAATCACTCCCAGTCTGGCCAGAGAACTTCTACCATCCAGTCTGGCCATCAAGTTATCGCTTAAACTAACTTCTTCTTTGGTAGTGGTAAGCACAAAATCTTTAGGTTGTAAAATAAAGGGAGAGCCATTATCGATTTTTATTTCCTCCATAATTTCCTCAAAATTAATTTCTCTTTTTGGGTCCAAATAAGGATATTGGGATGGTTTAAAAACCTTAAAAACATTTCCTAAGTGCAAATCCAGAGAACAAGGTCCTAATTGTTCTTTGAAATTTGGTTTAGGTTTTATCTTAATTTTACCTTCTTTAATATATCTTTTTATATCTCTATCTGAAAGCGTCATATTGGTTGTTATTGGTTGTTATTGATTGTTATTGATTATTTTTCAATTTCCAGACCCATGGCTTTTGCTGTTCCCTCAATGATTTTCATAGCAGCTTCTATGTTGGTTGCATTTAGGTCTGGCATTTTTCTCTCAGCAATTTCTCGAAGCTGAGCTCGATTTATCTTGCCAACTTTAGTTTTCTTTTGATCACCCGACCCCCTTTCAATGCCAGCTACTTTTTTTAAAAGTTCAGAGGTGGGAGGTTGTTTTAATGTAAAGTCATAAGTGTTATCTTCAAAAATCCTAATTTCTGCGGGAATGGTAAAACCCTCCATTCCTTTGGTGGCTTCATTAAATTTTTGACAAAACTCTGAAATGTTTAATCCGTAGGGAGCCAAAGCAGGTCCTACCGGAGGGGCAGGAGTAGCTTGACCTGCTGGTGCTTGAAGTTTTACAATTTTTTTTATTTTCTTTGACATTATAGTTTTTTAATTTGGAGGGAATCCAATTCAACCGGTGTATCTCTACCAAACATATTAATCAAAACTTTAACCTTGCCCCTTTCTGTATCAATTTCAGAGACCTTGCCATCAAAATCTTTGAAAGGACCGTCAATTACCTTGATCGAATCTCCTGTTTTAACTTCAATTTTATATTTGGGCTCTTTTACTCCTATTCTTTTCATTAAATTATCAATTTCTTCTTTGGAAATCGGCACAGGAGTGGTACCCGCCCCAACAAAGCCAGTAACATTTGGGGTGTTTCTAACAACATACCAAGAATCATCAGTTACAATCATTTCCACCAAAACATAACCCGGGTAAATTTTTTCTTCTACTATTTTTCTCTTTCCGCTTTTGATTTTAATCTTTTTTTCTTTAGGTACTATAACATTAAAAATTTTATCTTCCATACCCAAACTCTCAATCCTTTGTTTTAGATTTTTCGCTACTGCTTCTTCGTAACCAGAGTAGGTGTGCAAAACATACCAATCTTTAACTTGGGTAACCTGTTGCTTTGGCATAGTGCTAACTCGGCTATCCCTATAATATAAATTTATCTAAAAATCTTGTAAAGATAAAGTCAATAGTTCCTAAAAAAAGAGCCACAATCGTCAAAACAGCAATAACAATAAGGGTATATCTTATAGTTTCTTTTCGAGTCGGCCAGTTTACCTTTTTCATTTCCAACCGAACCTCTTTAAAAAAGTTTATAATTTTATTAAAAAATTTTCTAATCTGAAATGCCATAAAAGTTTTAGATGTTTAAGTTCTTAACTTTTTTAGCCCCGCAAAAATTTCTTCGAAATTCAACGGGGTAAACGTGAAAAAAATTATATATCCAAATTTTTAACCTTTTTAGCATGGATCTGAATGAATTTCTTGCGGGGAAAAACCTCTTTGCCCATCAAAGTATCAAAAACCTTATCTGCCTGATAGGCAGATTCAATGGTAACCTGCAGCAAAACCCGATTTTCGGGATTCATGGTTGTCTCCCAAAGCTGCTCAGGATTCATTTCACCAAGACCTTTATAGCGCTGGATACTCACGGTTCCTAATTTTCCTTTCTGGATTGATTTTAAAACTTTTTCTTTTTCTTCCTCGGCGTAGGCATATTCAATTTTTTTACCAACTTGAATTCGATAAAGAGGGGGTTGGGCAATATACAGGAATCCTTTATTTATCAATGGTCTGAAATAGCGGTAAAAAAGAGTTAAAAGTAATGTTCTAATGTGTTGGCCATCAACATCGCTGTCTGTCATTATTATTATCCGATGGTATCTGGTCTTATTAATATCAAAATCTTCGGCTATAGCCGTTCCCATAGCAATAATTAAAGATTTGATTTCGTTTGAAGCCAAAACTCTATCTAAGCGAGTTCTTTCAACATTTAAGATTTTGCCTCTGAGGGGCAAGATGGCCTGAAAGCGTCTATCCCTGGCTTGCTTCCCGCTGCCCCCTGCTGATTCACCCTCAACAATATAAAGTTCTGATTCTTCAGGTTTTCTAGAGGCACAATCTGCTAATTTCCCGGGCAGGGTTAGACCGTCTAAAATTCCCTTTCTCAATACGGTTTCTTTGGCTGCTTTGGCTGCCCTTCTTGCTTTTTGAGAAAGAATACAATTTTCAATAATTGCTTTTGCGTCCTGAGGACTTCTTTCTAGAAAGTCGGTAAATGTCTCAGAAAATAGTGATTCAACAGCTAATCTAGCCTCAGGATTACCCAACTTTGTTTTGGTCTGACCCTCAAACTGGGGTTCTCTTGTTTTCACCGATATCACCGAGGTTAATCCTTCTCTAACATCCTGACCCGATAAATTTTCCTCACTTTCTTTCAAGAGTCCCTTTTTTCTAGAATAATCATTGAGGGTTCTGGTTAGGGCAGACCTAAAACCGGTCAGGTGAGTTCCTCCTTCTGAGGTATGAATATTGTTAGCAAAAGTTTCTTCATAAGATTCGTATTCTTTTGTATAGCACAGGGCTGTCTCAACCGCAACGCCATTTCTTTCTCCAAAACCATAAAAAATATTTGGATGACGCATTGGTCTTCCCCGAACCAAATGTTTAACATAAGAGACAATTCCGCCATCAAAATAAAAGGCGTATCTCTTCTCTTCTTTTGCCCTCAAATCTGTAATAATAAATTTAACTCCCTTGGTTAAGTAGGCCTGTTGTCGTAAATGCTTTAAAATTAGGTCAAATTCAAATTTGATTTCCGGGAAAATTCGAGAGTCGGGCTCAAAAATAACGGTAGTTCCGGTTACTGAACAAGTACCAACCTTTTTTACTTTCGTCTTTACCCTACCTTGAGAATATTCTTGGGCATACCTATTTCCGTTTCTGCAAACCTCAACTCTCATATATCTGGAGAGAGCGCAGACTACTGATATTCCTACTCCGTGCAATCCGCCAGACACCTGATAAACCTTTCCTCCAAACTTTGCTCCGGCATGTAAGGTGGTCATCACCGTTTCTAGGGCTGATTTTTTTGTCTGAGGATGAGTTTCTACGGGAATTCCTCGTCCATTATCCACCACCTCAATTCTGTTTTCTGGTAAAATAGAGACTTTGATTTCGTCACAGAAACCCGCCATTGCTTCATCTATGCTATTATCTACCGTTTCAAATATTAAGTGGTGCAGTCCACTGGGTCCGGTAGTTCCAATATACATGGCCGGTCTCTTACGCACGGGCTCCAATCCTTTTAAAACATAAATGTCTTTGGCTCCGTAACTTGAGTCTGGTTTTCTTTGTTTTTTCCTAATGGATTGTTTGACTTTCGGTTTTTCAATTTTCGGCTTTTGTTTACGAACCATGTTAAATTCTCACTTGCCAGTCTGGATTTTTCTCCAGAACCTTAATTATTTTTTGTTGAATTTTATCTATTTCTCTTGAAGTAAGGGTGCGATCTGGGGCTTGATAAATTAAGTGAAAAGATAAATTCTTTGTACCTCCTGGGATTTCTTCTCCTTTATAAACATCGAAGAGGTCGATATCTCTTAATAAATGCCCCCCTATATTATCGATTATATTCAAAACTTCGATGACTTTGGTTTCCTGAGGTACTAAAAGCGAGATATCCCGAATTGCAGCCGGATACGAAGAAATGGGCGTATATTCGTGCTCTTCTGAAGCTAAGGTTTTTAATTTTTCGAAATCCAAATCAAAAACTATCAACTTATTTTTTATTTCGAAACCCTCAAGGATTTTTGAAGAAATTTCGCCTAAAAAACCAATTTCTTCGTGGTCGGTTTTTATCTCGGCGCAAATTTTGGGATGCCAAAAAGAGAATTCAGACTCTTCTGGTGTAGCTTCATAGCTGTCATACCAAACATTACTAATCCCTAATTTATTACAAATTGCATCGATAGCTCCTTTTGCCTGGTAAAAAGAGGGACCTGTCATTACTCCAGTAAGCATTCTCTTTTCTTCATATTTTCTGTTTCTCCGTTTAAATATTTTTCCCAATTCAAAAATTCTAACATCTTTAAAGTATTTTTGGTTTTCTCTGATATTTTTTAAAAGAAGAGGGATTAAACTCGGTCTCAAAAATTGAAATTCTGCACTCGTTGGATTTTCAATTTCTATTAATTTAGAAATTTTATAATTTAAAATTTCAATTTCTTTTGTGCTGATAAAAGAGGGGTTATACACTTCGGTGAAACCTGCTTCCTTTAAAATGTTTTTAATAAAGTCTGCCCAGAAAATATCTAAATTTCTTTGAGGTGGAATTAAAGCGGTTTGGGGAAAAATTGAGGGGATTTTTTGGAGACCAGCCATCCTTCCTATTTCTTCAATTAAGTCTTCGGGAAGATTAACATCCAATCTAAAGGTTGGTACTTCTACTAATAAGTTTGGAGGTTTAGATTGAAGAATTTTAAATTCTAATTTAGCTAAAATATTTTTGACTTCTTTGATATCCACCTTGCTCCCTAAAAGCTGAGTTAGATAAATTAAATTTAGTCTGACTCTTCTGGGTTTGACTTTTTGAGGATAAAAATCAACCATTCCCTTCATTACTTTTCCTTCAGCGATTTGTTGCATTAAAGCTACGGCTCGATTGACGGCTATTTCGGTTAAATTGGCGTCTATTCCGTGTTCAAACCGCCAAGAAGCATCGGTCTTTAAATTAATCTTTTGAGAACCTCGACGGATAACTTTGGGGTTAAAATTAGCAGACTCCAGCACAATGGTCTTTGTCTTTGTAGTCACTTCACTTCCCTTGCCCCCTTTGATTCCAGCAATTCCTAGGGGTTTTTGAGGGTCGGCAATAAGTAAAACTTTTCTATCCAGGGTATATTTTTCATTATCTAAGGTGATTATTTTTTCTCCCTTTTTGGCTCTCCTGACAATAATTTTATTATTGGTAATTTTATCTGCATCAAATGCATGTAAGGGTTGCCCTGTTTCCAGCATCACATAATTGGCAATATCAACGATATTATTAATCGGTCTCAAGCCCAAAAGCCTCAATCTTTTTTGCATCCATTTGGGAGAAGAAGCTATTTTAAGGTCGGTGACAATTCTGGCCGTGTATCGAGGGCAATCATTTTTATCTCTAATCTCAAGAGAGAGAAAGTTTTTTGCATCAACATCCTTTTTTTCTTGAATTTTAAAAGTAGGAAACTGAAATTTAATACCGGTTATGACAGCTATATCTCTGGCTATGCCAACGTGGGACAAACAATCAGGTCCTCTGTTAGGTAAAACAGCGATATCTAATGAAAAATCTGAACCAATTTTTTCAACCTCTTCAACCTCAAAGCTGTGGAGAGTTAAAAGCTCGGCTAACTTTTGGGGTTTGGGCACTTTTCCTTTCAAATATTCTTTTAGCCAATTATAGGAAAATTTCATTTATTTTGTTTTTTAAAATTGTTTTAAAAACCTCAGGTCTCCTGAATAAAAAAGTCTGATATCATTAATTTTATACTTCACCATCGCCAGTCTATCCATACCCATTCCAAAGGCAAAACCCTGCCAGTCTTTGGGATTTAAGCCTGAATTTTTAAAAACATTGGGGTGAACCATTCCGGCTCCCATAATTTCAATCCAGCTTGAGTTTTTACAAGCAGAGCAACCCTTTCCACCACAGATTGGACAAGATACATCCACCTCAAAAGAAGGTTCGGTAAATGGAAAAAAGCTCGGTCTCAGACGAATCTTAACTCTTTTTCCAAAAAATCTTCTAAAAAATTCTTCGATAATTGCTTTAAAATGAGCAATACTTATTTTGCCTTTATCATCAACCATTAATCCTTCCACTTGATAAAAATTAATTTCGTGGCTGGCATCTGTAGCCTCATGTCTGAAAACTCTACCAGGAACAATAATTCTTAGAGGAGGTTTATTTTTCTCTAAAAATCGCACCTGGACAGGAGAGGTGTGGGTTCTAAGCAAACCTCCTCCTTTCAGATAAAGAGTGTCCCAGAAATCTCTGGCTGGATGGTCTTTGGGAATGTTCAGAGTGTCAAAATTATACCACTCATTTTCAATTTCCGGTCCTTCAATAACGGAAAATCCTAAAGATTGGAAAATTTCTTCAACTTTTCTTCTGGTCTGGGTTAAGGGATGCAAATGCCCCAGGAGAATTTTTTCTCCAGGCAGGGTAACATCTATCCACTCTTTCTTTTTGCTTTCTTTTTCGCTTTTATCTTTAAGAAATTTGGCTCTTTTATCAAATTGGGCTATTAAAAATTCTTTTAATTCATTGGCTTGTCTACCAACCTTCAATCTCTTTGTTTTGGGCATTTCTTTTAAAGACCTTAAAATCGAGGTCAGTTCTCCTCGCTTTCCCGAATATTTCTTAAAAAGTTTATCCAATTCTTTTAAATTTTGAGTTTTTACTATCTCTTTTTTGGCTTTATTTTTAAGCCTTTTCAGATTAATTCTTGCCATAATCTATTTTTTAATTTTAACCTAAAATTAACCTAAAATCAAGTCTTAAGCTGTGGAGAAAAATAATAAAAAAGAGGGTCTTTCCCTCAATAATAATTGGGCCGGGCAATAGAATTTGACCTTACTAAGAATTTATTTTGCGGACCCGACCGGATTTGAACCGGCGATCTCTTCCGTGACAGGGAAGCGTGTTAAACCGGGCTACACTACGGGTCCATAATTGTCCTGAGCGTTTTTATCAGAACTAAGTTACATCCGCAAACTCAGTGGGGTGGGGGTTCTCCCAAGTAGAATAATGAGTTGTCTTCAGGGCTGCGCCGAACTGAGCTTAGCTTTAGTTCTGAGGCGACCTATGCCCAAGCCCTACTCAGTCACCAAAATTTTATGCCAGTAGCAGGATTCGAACCCGCAACCTCTTGCTTATGATGCAATTGCTCTAACCATTGAGCTATACTGGCTTGCGGGGGCTGGAATTGCACCAGCGTCTCCAGGTTATGAGCCTGGTAAGGTACTACTCCTCTACCCCGCTTCGTTCCAATGGGAATATATTATCTTATTTTTTGATAAAAGTCAATCTGACTCTAAAACAGTAATTAAAAAACCTCCAACTCATGAAGAGCCTGTTCGTATGTAAGGACTACGCTTTTGGCTTGTTCAAGAGTTAACCTGTAGTCGGGGTCGCGAACAACATTGTTTTGGATTTTATTGGCCTCTCTAACCTGAGAGATATTTGGCAAGGTGTCTTTGGTTAATTTGTCTAATTTTTCTCCCAGGCTTTGTTCGGGATAACCCATTTTTTCCAGTGCTTCATTGAGCATTTTTTCTGCCTCAATGACAGCTAATTTGTATTCAGACTCGAGACCCGTGTTTAATCTATTAGTAATTTTCCTCCACTTCCTTTTGTACTCTCTAGTCCAATAGGGTCGGTAGGTAAAAACTTCGATTAGATCTTGTAAGATAAGCCTTCTTAACCAAGAAGTGGTTAAGAGGAAATATGTTGTTCCTCCCAGAAAAAACAAGGAAAAAGATATAAAAACAATTTTAATCCAAAGAAGTCCTCCCTGAAATGAAGGGAAAATAAGTTTTTGTAAGAAAAGGGGGAGTTCTTGAAAAGAAGCAACGGGCTCCCATTCAAGTAAATATTTTAATGTAATCATATTGTTTCAAACGTTTGAGCTACTTGTAAAATTTTATCTTCTTCAAAGGGCTTTCCAATTATTTGAAGTCCAACAGGTAAATTCCCTTTTTTACCAGCAGGTATAGAAATTCCCGGCAAACCAGCTAAATTAACGGGGGAAGTAAAAATATCACAGAGGTACATTTTTAGCGGGTCCTCCGTCTTCTCTCCAAGCTTAAAAGCGGGTGTCGGAGATGTCGGAGTCAAAATAAAATCAACTTTTTGAAATGCTTTCTTAAAATCTTCCTTAATCAAGGTTCGAAATTTCTGAGCTTTTAAATAATAAGCATCGTAATAACCAGCCGATAAAGCATAGGTTCCCAGCATTATCCTTCTCCTCACTTCCTCGCCAAATCCTTCTCCCCTCGATTCCAAATAAACATTTAACAAAGATTTTAGTTTTGATTTTTTAGATTGAATAGTTGAGTAACCATATTTTATTCCATCATATCTGGCTAAATTAGCCGAAACCTCGCTGGGAGTAATTATATAATAAGTGGCGATAGCATATTTGGTATGGGGTAAACTTATCTCTTCAATTTTCGCCCCCAAATCTTCGTATTTTTTTATTGCTTTTTGGATTATTTCTTCAACCTTAGGGTCAATTCCCTCAATAAAATATTCTTTGGGAACACCAAAACAAACTTCCTTAATTTGAAAATTGGGAAGCGAAGATTGAAATTTGAATTCCAGGCTGGTGGAATCAAGGGGGTCCTTGCCGGAAATGGCTTCAAAAAGAATCTTAGCATCTTCGATGGTTTTAGTTATCGGACCTATCTGGTCAAAAGAACAAACCAAGGCTATCAATCCATATCGAGATACAGCTCCATAGGTTGGCTTCAAACCTACTACCCCAGAAAGAGAAGCAGGTTGCCTGATTGAACCTCCGGTGTCAGAGCCTAAAGCGCCACAAGACATATTAGCTGCTACCGCAGCTACTGAACCTGCCGAAGAACCTCCGGGCACTCTGCTTAAATCGTGAGGGTTTCTTGTTGGGCCAAAAGCCGAGTTCTCACCAGAAGCACCCATGGCAAACTCGTCTAAATTGGTCTTCCCTAAAATTACCGCTCCTCTCTCTTGAAGCTTCTTGATAACCGTGGCATCGTAGGGAGCAATATAATTATCTAAAATTTTGGAACCTGCCGTACATCTAACATTTTTTACCAAAATGTTATCTTTAATGGCTAGGGGAATTCCGGCTAATAAAGAAATCTCTTGGCCCGATAGAATCATTTCATCAATTTTTTTTGCTTGCAAAAGAGCTGACTCTCTGGTGACCGTTAAAAAAGCATTAATTTTTTTATCTTCTTTTGCTATTTTATCCAAATAGGCCCGACAAATCTCTAAGGCTGAAAATTGCTTTTTTTTTAATCCCTCGTGAGTTTGTCTAATTGTTAGCTCGGTTAAATTCACGTTATAAAATCGATTTAACTTTTAAATAATTATCTTTCCTTTCTGGAACTAAATCTAAAAGTTTTTTATTCTGGTCTTTGGGCTTTTTTAATCTCTCTTCGTCTTCCCGCATCACATTTTCAACTTTTACTGAGTGAGTGGCGGGTTCCACTCTTGAAACATCAATTTCTTTCAATTGTTCAAAATAATCTAAAATTTTCGAAAGCTCTCTCTTCATCTTTTCCAGTTCTTTCTCGGTTAAGCCCAAACGGGCTAATTTTGCAATGTGTTCAACTTCTTCTTTCTTTAGCATGATAAGAATAAAATTAAATTTCCGAGTTTCGGATTTATCGTGGCGGTTCTAAATATTCTGTTTCAGCCAAAACTTCTCTTAGCTCATCAAGATGCTCCAGAACCATACCTGCTCCCCGAACCACGGTTGTCATCGGGTCTTCAATGATTTTAGTTGGAATTTTAGTTTCCTTTTTGTAACCAGAGTAGTCCAAACTTCGTAAAAGAGAACCTCCGCCTGACATATGAATTCCCGAAGCCATAATATCGGCTAATAGTTCGGGAGGTGTTTCTTCAATAGCGGTTTTAATCGCCATAATAATTTGGCCAATAGATCTTTCCAGGGCTTTTCTAATTTCCCCATCAGAAACTAAAATTTCTTCAGGAAGTCCGGTAACTAAATTTCTTCCCCGCATTGGCATTTCCAGTTTTTCTTTCATGGGGTGGGCTGACCCAATTCCAATTTTAATTGTTTCGGCCGTCCGTTCTCCGATTAATAATTTATACTCCTGATCAGCCCATTGAATAATATCCTGATTGAGTTTATTTCCAGCTATTTTCAAACTCTTTGATAAAACCAAACCTCCCAAAGAAATAACAGCCACTTCAGTCCTTCCTCCTCCAATATCAACAATAAAAAATGCCACCTGGCTCTTGAACCGGAAGCCTGGCTCCAATAGCAGCTGCCATTGGTTCTTCAATTAAAAAGACTTCTCCGGCTCCAGCTGATTTGGTAGCATCGGAAACTGCTTTTTTTTCTACTTCCGTGACCCCACAGGGAATACCAACAATTACTCTAGGTCTGAAGTTTAAAATAAATTTTCTTTCCCGCGCTTTTTCAATAAAATAACGAAGCATTTGTTCTGTAACTTCAAAATCAGAAATAACGCCAGCCACCAGGGGTCGGGTGGCAACAATATGGGCTGGGGTCTTGCCTACCATTTTTTTTGCTTCTTCTCCAATGGCTAAAATTTGACCGGTTTTTTGATTAACGGCTACCACCGAGGGTTCTTGAATCACAATACCCTTTCCTCGAACATAAACCATGGAATTCGTTGTTCCCAAATCAATGGCTATATCTTCAGAAAATAACTTACGAATTTTATAAAACATATTTATTAGTCAAATCTTAAATGAGTTTTTTAACTTTTGAAATAGAAATAAGTTTCCCCCTTTTTTGATTTCTTTTTTTAATCTCAACACAGCCCCTGGCTAATGTTCTTTCGCTAACCACCATTCTCATTGGAAGGCCAATTAAATCAGCATCAATTAGTTTCTCTGCCGGGCTTTTATCTTCTCTATCGTCATAGAAAACCTCAACGCCTCCCTTTTGTAAATCTTTATATAATTTTCTTGATATTTTTTCAACCCGAGAAGACCTTTCCAACGAAAGCAGGTGAATCTGAAAAGGAGAAACACTGTCTGGCCAGATAATACCATTTTTATCGTGATGAACCTCGACTATAGCACCCATCAATCTACCAAGACCTATCCCGTAACACCCCATCAAAATCAATCTTTCTTTTCCGTCTCTTTCTTTAAATTTGAAATTAAATGCCTCACTAAATTTACTTTTTAATTTAAAGATGTTACCTACTTCAATAGCTTTTTTGATTTCTAATTTTTGGCTTTTACATTTTTGACACCTATAATTCTGTTCCTTCATAATTTCTTTGTTGGTGGCTAATTTACATTTTGGACAAAGGTAAATTCGGTCTTCACCGTAAGGGGTAAGGGTTTGAAACTCATGAGAATATTTACTAAAAGTACCTCCCGAGGCTAAGGTCAAGAAGGTTTGTTTGCCTATACCACATCTCTTGAAAATTTGAAAATACGCTTTTTTCACTTTCTCGTAATATTCATTTAAATCTTTCTCGTCTCGATGAAAAGAATAAAGGTCTTTCATTAGAAATTCTACTCCCCTTAACAAACCAGATTTTACCCTTAATTCATCTCTAAATTTATCTTGAATTTGATAAACAAATACTGGCAGGTCTTTATAGGATTTAACAAAATTCTGAACCAGGGGGGTAACAATCTCTTCATGAGTCCAGCCCAGGCTAAAATCTTTTCCCTCCCGGCTTTTTAATTTAAACATTTCTTTATACTGCCACCTATCTGTTATTTTCCAATTTTTCTTAGGATGGAGGGCAGGGAGCAAAACTTCTTGACCGGAAATTCTATTTATTTCCTCCCGGATAATATTTTCAATTTTTTTCAAAACCCTCAAACCCAACGGCAAATAAGAATAAACTCCGGCCGTTAATTTATCAATAAAACCTGCTCTAATTAAAAGTTTGGCATTGGGACTTTTTTCGTCCCTGGGAGCCTCCTTAAGGGTTTTGGTAAAAAGTTGAGATTGTTTCATTGGCTAAAAACAAGATTTATTTTAAAGAAGACCTTTTATGTCTTTTATTGTCACGAAAACCATCAAAATAATTAAGAGGGTAAAGAAAAAAGCATTAACATTTTTTTCTGTTTTAGGGTCAAGAGGTCCTCCTTTAATTTTCTCGATTCCCAGAAACAATAATCTTCCTCCGTCTACAGCCGGAATGGGTAGGAGATTAAATAGAGCTGCATGAATAGCAATTATTGCCATAAAATATAAGAAGTAATTGATTCCCTGAGGAATAATCTCTCCAATAAGCTGGGCAACACCAACCGGTCCTTTAAGTTCTATTTGTTCCCTGGGTTGCTCTCCTCTAAAAGATTTTATCAGGGCATCTCCTAAAAGACGGGGAATGGCAATGGTTACTCTACCTGTCGTCAGGATACCCTGGAGAGGTGCTTCTCTCCAAGAATAATGCTCCAGGGCAGTTCTGGTAAGACTAACTCCCATAGGTCCTTCGTTTTCCGGAGGAGAAACCCTGGGAACAAGAACAATTTCTAAAACCTCCCCGCCCCTTTTGATGGTTAAAACAACTTCTCTGCCTTGATGAATTTTAACAAACTCCACTACCTCAGCCACCTTGTCGGTTTCAAGTAAATCTCCCCCACTCTCTATTTTCTTAATAATGTCACCTGATTTTAATTCGGCTCTTTCTGCTGGAGAATTGGGTAGAATTTCAATAATCTGAATTTTAGTATCCTTTAAGTCGTGATTAATCTCATCTTCCACGGCCACCGGTAATCCCCAGACACCTGCCACCAAGGTGAAAAGTAAAAAAGCGATTATCCAAAAGGTAATTACTCCCCCCAAAACAATTAAGGCTCTTTGCCAAATGGGTTTTGTTCTAAAACTCCCGCCTTCCATAACTCCTTCTTCCTCTCCGTATACCCTTACAAAGGCACCAAAGGGTAAAAGATTTAGAGAATAAAAAGTTTGGCCAATTGTTTTGCCAAAGATTCGGGGAGGATAGCCCAAACCAAACTCTTGGACCCTTACCCCAAAGACCTTTGCTAAAATAAAATGTCCCAGTTCATGAAGGGAAAATAAAATCACAATGCTAAAAATGGCAATTAAAATCTGAAAAATCATGCTTATTATTTCATTATCTCTTTTTTCTTTTTTTCTACCACCTCCTCAATTTTTTTATTATATTCATCTACCAAATCCTGAAGTTCTGACTTGCCTCGATATTTATCATCTTCCGGAATCTTTCCTGTCTGAGTAAGGGTCTGAATTTCATCCCAGACTTCACCTCGCCACCTCCTGACAGTTATTCTCGCATCTTCTTTTTTTTGAGCAATAATTTGTAGTAAATTTTCTCGATACTCAGCACTTAAGGGAGGGAGAGAAAACCTAATAAAGTCGCTCTCTACCACGGGATTCATTTTCAACGATGACCTTGAAAGGGCAGTAACTATTGGTTCAACATAGGATTTATCCCAGGGCTGAATTAAAATCTCGTTCTTGGCAGTAACCGAGATGGTTGCTAACTGTTTCAGATGAAATTTTTGACCAAAACACTGTACCTCCACGTCTTCAACCAAAGAGGGGGAGGCTCGGCTAGTTCGAATTTTACCCAGCTCTCTTTCCAGATAATCAAGAGTTTTTTCAAGCTCTGGCTTAATTCTATTAATAATGTCTTTATACATGAGATTCTTTTTAAAAATTAAGCATTAAAATTTCTAAAGCTAATTTAGAATTCACGTTAGTTGTGGTAATCAGGAATCTTGTCCTCTCCAAGACAGAAAGAGTATTCTTTAATTTAGCAAAAGAGTATCCTTCAAACCCAGGAGATTTATTAATTTTTGCCAATAAAATCTTTCTCAGATAAGAGAGCCAGATTTCTAAAATCTCTTCTAAACTCTTTTCTTGAGATAAATCTTTTGCATATTGAAAACGGATAATTAGAGGAGAATTTGAAATTTTTATTAATTTATTTATTATTTTCTTTTGACTTTCTAGTTTCTGGGGATTTAATAAAAAGTCGATGGCAATTCCTGGTCTGCCCTGGGAAATCGTGGCCAAATCTTCGGCCTCTTTGGTAGAAAGTCCTTGATTTTCTAAGAACCCTTTTATTTCCGCCTTTGGGACAAGATGAAATTTTAAAATTTCACACCGAGAAATAATAGTCGGCAGGAAATTTTCTGGAAATTGAGTAATCAAAATCAAGAGAACATTGCCCTTGGGTTCTTCCAGGGTTTTTAAGAGAGCATTCTGGGCTTCAATTCCCATTAAATGAGCTTGGTCTATTATGGCTGTCTTAAAAGAAGTTGAATGAGGGGAAAGTTTTAATTTCCAGATTAGGTCTCTAATTTGGGAAATCTGGATAACGTTGTTTTGGGGTTCAATCAAAATAAGGTCAGGGTGACGTCGCTCTTCAAGGGGATAGTTCAATATTAAAGAAAGCCACTTTAGGGCTATTGTTTTTTTTCCTAATTTCGAAGGACCGGCAAATAAATAGGCGTGGGAGAGAAGACCCAGAGTTGCTGCTTGTTTTAGAAAATTCCATTGTTTTTGATGCCCGACTATCATTTTTGGCTCATTACGCTCTTTTTATATAAATCTAAATTTTCCAATATAACTCCCGCTCCTTCGGCTACGCAATGCTTGGGTTCATCAGCTAAAATACAGGGAACGCCAGTGGCTTGAGCAAAAAGCTCGGGCAAATTTCTTAACATCGAGCCCCCACCGGCTAATACCATACCCCTATCCATTATGTCGGCAGATAATTCAGGGGGAGTATCTCTTAAAACTAACTTAATCACCTGGATAATTTCAGCCAAAGTATCTGAGGTTGCTTCGCAAGCCTCGTTAGAGGAAACTTTAATTGTTCGGGGAAGACCAGTAATTAAATCGCGACCTCTGATTTCTATAGTTCTTGGTTCTTTTTCGGAAAGGGCAGAGCCAATTTCTATTTTTACCTCTTCAGCGGTTCTCTCTCCTATTGCTAAATTGTGTTTTTTCTTAATGAAATCAGAAATCGCCAAATCCATCCTATCCCCGGCTGTTCTAATTGAGCGACAACTCACTATTCCTCCCAGAGAAATTACTGCCACCTCGGTTGTCCCTCCCCCAATATCAACAATCATATTTCCCGAACAAGAATTAATGGGAATTTCCGCTCCAATGGCAGCCAAAATTGGCTCTTTGGCTAAATAGACTCCCCTACTGCCCGCTGCCATACCTGCTTCAATAACTGCCCTTCTTTCGGTTGAAGTAATGCCAGCTGGTACTCCAATTAGTAATTCCGGTCTAATAATGCGAAAGGGCCCGGAAATTTTATCAATAAAATATCTCAACATGGCCTGGGTAACCCTAAAATCAGCAATAACCCCGTCTTTCATTGGACGGTAAACTCTT
>LJNG01000004.1 GCA_001302985.1 Parcubacteria bacterium DG_74_3 | reverse complement strand
TGAGCCGACATCGAGGTGCCGAACCGGGCCGTTGATGTGGACTCGCGGGCCCGACTAGCCTGTTATCCCCGGGGTAGCTTTTGGCTGATGATCTTCCGCGGTTCTACCAACCACGGTCGGTTCACTAAGTTCTGGTTTCCCAACTGCGCGGCATATCCGCCTTGCAATAAAGCCGGCTTGTGGCTTTGTCCGACACGTACGATTTCCATCCGTACTTAGCCGACCTTTAAACGCCTCCGTTACTTTTTGGGAGGCAAGTGCCCCACTTAAACTGACCATTAGACACTGTTCCCCGATAAAATCAGGGTTAGAACCGAGATTTTGAAAGGAGGGTGTTTCATTGGCGACTCTGCCTACCCCGAAAGGCAAGCTTCAAAGTCTCCCCTCTACGCTACGCATCCAAAACCAAAGCTCAATATCTAAATACAGTAAAGCTCCCGGGGTCTTTCCGTCTAGCTGCAGGTAACCGGCATCTTTACCGGTGTTGCATTTTCACCGGGCTCCTCGTTGAGACAGTCCCCCAGTCGTGAAGCCTTTCATGCGGGCCGGAACTTACCCGGCAAGGGATTACGCTACTTTAACACGGTTATAGTTACCGCGGACGTTTACTGGCGCTTCGGGCAGTCAGCTTCCCGCTAAAAGCGGGAAACCGCCACCGTTAACGTTCCAGCACTGGTCAGGCCTCAGTCCCTATACATCCTCTTACGAGTTAAGCAGGGACCTGTGTTTTTGATAAACAGTCGCCAGGGGAACTTTCGCTGCGTCCCGCTAGAAGCGGGAAGGTCTTATTCCGAAGTTACGACCGCTTTTTTGCCGAGTTCCTTAACGAGGTTTCACCCGTTCACCTTGGTACTCTTACACCAGCCTACCTGTGTCAGTTTGCGGTACGGATTCCATTGGATAGTATAAACAGAGCTTTTCTGGGAAAAGTGCTCACCCATGTTCGTCCGCCCTTGAGCGGACTTCCCCCTGTTCCATTGGGAATCCTCAGAACAGGGACGTAAATCCAATAATACGCACGGATTACAACCTTTCGTCCCTCTGCGTTTATCCAAAGGAAGGGCAGGAATATTAACCTGCTGTCCATCACCTACTCCTTTCGGATTCGGCTAAGGACCGCCTAACCCTTGGTTGATTGTCATTGCCAAGGAAACCTCAGGCTTTCGGTGTACAGGGTTCTCACCTGTATTGCGGTTACTTGTGCCAACATTTTCACTCCCTATTGCTCCACTCCGCCTTGCAGCAGAACTTCTCAGCAATAGAGACGCTCCCCTACCCCCTATACCGTACGGTATAGGGTCTTATCTTCGGTACCGAGCTTAGCCCCGTTAATTTTCGGCGCGGGACTCCTTAGTTAGTAAGCTGTTACGCACTTTTTAAAGGGTAGCTGCTCCTAAGCTAACCTCCTAACTATCTCCGGAACCCCACTTCCTTTAAAAACACTTAGCTCGGTTTAGGGACCTTAGATGAAGATCTGGGCTCTTTCCCTTTTGACTACGGAGCTTAGCCCCCATAGTCTTACTGCCTGCCAAAAAATTTTCGCCATTCGGAGTTTGGTAGGAAAACCTGAGAAAATCCCACGATAATCCTTCCAGTGCTCTACCTGCGAAAATCTAAGCAGGCGCTAGCCCCAAAGCTATTTCGGGGAGAACCAGCTATTCCCAAGCTCGATTGGCGTTTCACCTCTTGCCACAACTCATCCCAGGGAATTGCACGACCCACGGGTTCGGGCCTCCTCCCGCTTTTCAGCGGGATTCACCCTGGTCATGGCAAGCTCGCTTGGCTTCGGGTCTTAAACCTGCCCCTAACGCGTTTTTAACGCTTGCTTTCACTCCGCCTCCTCCCGTTTTCCGGGATTAGACTAGGGACAGACTTAAACTCGTTGGCTCATTCTTCAATAGGCACGCCGTCACCATCCTCCGCTCCTTACTTCGTGCGGAGCTACGGAATGGCAAGCCCCTCTTTTAGTTTCCGAAGGGTTTACTGTTCCGAAGCTGTTTGCGAAGCAAAGAGCGAAGGACAGCTCCGACTCCTTGTAGGCGAGATGGTTTCAGGTTCTATTTCACCGCCATCACCTGGCTGCTTTTCACCTTTCCCTCACGGTACTGGTTCACTATCGGTGAGGTTGAGTATTTAGCCTTAGCCGGTAGTCCGGCTTGCTTCCCACCAGGCTTTCGTTCCCGATGGTACTTAAGAAAAATATCAAGGAGCGTAAAGGAGTTTTCGAGTACGGGACTATTACCCTCTATGGTATCCCTTTCCAGGGTACTTCCTCTAACTAACCATTACCTAAATGCTCTCCCTCAAAAGTATTTGTGTGCACCACAAATACTCCTGACGATATTTCCTTTCAACCTCCCGCTAAAAGCGGGATTTGGGCTCCTCCCTTTTCGCTCGCCGCTACTAAGGGAATAAACTTTCGTTCTCTTTTCCTCCGCTTACTAAGATGTTTCACTTCAGCGGGTATGCCGTCGCGTTCAACGCGACTGATCACGTTTTACGTAATCGGGTTTCCCCATTCGGAAATCCCCGGATCAAAGGTTGCTAGACACCTCCCCGAGGCTTATCGCAGTCACGCCACGCCCTTCATCGCCTCAACCTCCCAAGGCATCCACCATCCGCCCTTAAAATAATATCTTGGCTAGCCATTAATAATCACATTAATTTATGTCCTATCTTTTGTCCTACTATCATTTTTAAATTTTCAATGTTCTTTCTTTTATAATCAAAAACCGCTTCAAGAAGCGGCTTCGGTAAGAAAAGTTTCTTTAAACAAAATTAGCCGCTTCCTTTATTTCGAAACATATCAGTTTTTATCATACATTTAAATTTTAACAAAACCAAAGCTTTTGTCAAGCTTCAAAACCAAGCAAAACTTGATTTAAGCCATAAATGAAATTTTATCTACCTCTCAGCTTATTTCTCAAATCCCGCAAGATTTCGGCTGCCACTTCTTTTCCTCCAAGACCAAAAGAAATTCCCACTGAAAGTACCAACAAAGCAACAATCCCATAAACAAGAGCGCCAAAGAAGATATCAATCAATTCAGGAACAACTATAAGTTGTCTCAAAATAGCTAAAATCGCAAAAATCCAGATAGCCCACTTTACAATCATCCCGCCAATATGGGCATAAGCAAACTTTGCACCCTCTAAAGCTGCTCTAACCACTTTTTCTATGATGTCAGCAATAATTACCGCTACCACAAAAATAAACGCAGCCACAATCACATTGGGAAGATATCCCAAAACCTTGGTCAGGAGGACGGCAAATTGTTGTAATCCAAGAATTTCCACTGCGGCTGACAGAAAAACAATAATAAAAATCCATTTTACGATACCTCCAATAAATTCAGCCGCATTTACTTTCAATTCTGCTTTTTCAAAAACCTCTCGCCAACCTGCTTTTTCAAAGAGTTTATTAAACTTAAGGCGAACTAAAATTTCAGCTACCAATCTGCCGGCACCAATGGCGATAAACCAACCAACCACAAAAACAACAATCGAACCGATTAATTTGGGGAGGAAACTTAGAAAACCTATCCAAAGACCCTGAAGAGCATTTGTTGTAACTTCAGCCCAAGTTTGAATCATCATAAAATTTTTTAGCTTTTATAAGGACGCGACCTTTGCAAAAAAATATTAATTGAGTATAGCAAATTAAAAAAAAGTTGTCTTGTGGAAAACTTAATTGTGGACCGAAGGGGGCTCGAACCCCTAACCTCCGCAGTGCAAATGCGGTGCTCTTCCATTAAGCTATCGGCCCTGGTGGGTGCGGAAGGAATCGAACCTTCTACCTCTTCTTTATCAGAGAAGCGTTCTACCGGTGAACTACGCACCCAAATTTCAAACTTTTTCTAGGACAAAGAAGATTTTNAAAAACAGGGTCAATTAAATCAAACTTATTAGAAATTCTTTTCTTGGCAATTGTCTTTAATTTCAATTCTTTAAAAATCTTCTCCCATTCTTTTTCATTTTTAAAATTAAATTTCTTGGTTTGTTCTGGAAAAAAGAAATTAAAGGTGGTCTGGTGAAGTAAACATCTTAATTCTGAAATAATCCCCTCCGGCAGGTCTTCGTAAATAATAATTTTTTTACCAACCCTTTTTGCTTCCTTTAGTAATGTAACAGGTTCTTTTGCGTGATGTAAAACATAACTTATTAAAACAATATCGAAGCTGTCATCTGGGAAGGGAAGGGATTTTCCATCAATCTTTTTAAAAGGAATTGGGGAAACTCTATTGTCTTCGATATCCACCCCAATAATTTCGGCTTTAAAAAAATCTTGAAATTTTTTAGCCATTATTCCTGACCCACACCCAAAATCAAGAATCTTTGAGCCCCTCTTAATAAAAGCTTGACAATCCAGACATTTTTCCTGGGCTACGGTTTCGTAAATTTTTGAAAAAATACCAAAATAATTCATTTGATGTCAGAGGTTGCAGTTAATAAAGGTAAATCTTAAAATTAGTCTTTAATAATTTTAGCAAAGTTTAAAAACTTGTAAACCCAGCAATTCGGGGTGCTGGGTAAGGGTTTGGAGGTTCAGTAATTTGGAGTTGCTCCGAAATCGATCTTTCAGGTGTTCGATTAATACCTTAGAATTAGTTTGAGAATTCTACACAAACCAATCCTAGTCAACTCTTTTAAAATGAGGTTATCCACGGACAGGTTCCCCTACCCGTGCCTTGTTACGACTTCGTTCCTCTTACTGAGCCCACCTTAGTCCCCCTTGCGACGAGATTTTGGGTATTCCCAGCTTGCTTAACGTGACGGGCGGTGAGTACAAGCCTCAGGAACGTATTCATCGCCACGTGGCTGATTGGCGATTACTAGCGATTCCGGCTTCATGAGGTCGGGTTGCAGACCTCAATCCGAACTGAGACCGCTTTTGATGGGATTAGCTCCACCTTACGGTTTCGCAACCCATTGTAGCGGCCATTGTACCACGTGTGCAGCCCAGGGCATCAAAGGGCCATGCTGATTTGGCGTCATCCTCACCTTCCTCCCAATCATCTCGGGCAGTTCCCTATGACAGATCAAACATAGGGTAAGGGTTGCGCTCGTTACCGCACTTAAGCGAACGTCTCACGATACGAGCTGACGACAACCATGCAGCACCTGTGCCAGAGTCCGTGTGGAAATCCTGGACCCCGTCTATTCCTTTGAGTTTTAGCCTTGCGGCCGTACTTCCCAGGCGGGACACTTAACGCGTTAGCTTCGCCACTGCAAGGGTCGACACTTGCAATAGCCAGTGTCCATCGTTTACAGCATGGACTACAAGGGTATCTAATCCTTTTCGCTACCCACGCTTTCGTCTCTCAGCGTCAGGGCCGTCCCAGCTGAATGCCTTCGCTTTTGGTGTTCCGGTCGATATCAACGGATTTCACCCCTACACCGACCGTTCCATCAGCCTCTAACGCCCTCTAGTCTGGCATTTTCTGATGCTTCCTTCAGGTTAAGCCCGAAGTCTTTAACATCAGAGTTACCAAACCGCCTACAGACGCTTTACGCCCAATAAATCCGGATAACGCTTGGGGATCACGTTTTACCGCGGCTGCTGGCACGTGATTAGCATCCCCTTATTCCTGGGGTACCGTCATCCCGCTTTAGCGGGATTCTCCCCCCAGAAAAGCTCTTTACACCCCGAAGGGCTTCTTCAAGCACGCGGCGTCGCTGGTTCAGGGTTTCCCCCATTGACCAATATTCTCGACTGCTGCCTCCCGTAGGAGTATGGCCCGTGTCGCAGTGCCATCGTTGGCGGTCAAGCTCTCACTCCGCCTACCCGTCATAGCCTTGGTAAGCCATTACCTTACCAACTAGCTGATAGGCCGCAGGCCGATCCCAGAGCGGTTGCAAAAGCTTCCTTTTATCCCCCACCACTTTTGAGGTAGGGGAACTATCGAGGATTAGTCCACCTTTCGATGAATTGTCCTCGTCTTTGGGGTTCGTTACCTACGTGTTATTAACTCGTTCGCCACTTCCCGCTAAAAGCGGGACGTCCGACTTGCATGCCTTATCCACGCCGCCAGCGTTCATCCTGAGCCAGGATCAAACTCTCAAAAAAAGAAATGAGTTCGGAGCAACTCCAAGCTACTGAACATTTCTCTATTTAATTTTAAAAGTTCTTTTCCTACCTTCAGACAAAAAAACCAGGAAGAGACTTCCTGATTCTCTCAACAATCTTGCCTACTCTCTTTTATCCTATCTAAGACTTAACAGTTAGAACATTTTTTCTTCTTTTTCATCTTTTTGGGCATATTTGTCTCTTCGATTTTCATTTTACTTTCTTAAAAAATCTTTGTCAAGAGCCGAGGAGAGGACTCGAACCCCCAACCTAGGGTTTACAAAACCCTTGCTCTGCCTTTGAGCTACCTCGGCTTTTTCTTTTTCTTTTGTTCTTTTTGAGCCAGTCTCTTTCTGAACTTCTGGACCTGACCAAGAGCGTCCACAATTTTCTCTTTGCCCGTATAAAATGGGTGACAGGCAGAACAAATTTCAACCTCCATAAATTCTTTAGTGGAACCTACAGTAAAAGTGTTGCCACAGGCACATTTAACTTGAGCTTTGGGATAATATTTGGGGTGAATTTCTTTTTTCATGGAATTTCAGTATCTTTAAGATTAGCAAAAGTTTTTAAAAAATCAAGTCCCTCTTAGAACTTGATTCTCACCCTAAAGAGTGCTACACTAATTTATTAATTTATGCCAGAAATTAAAAAAGAAGTTAAATCAAAAAAAACAGACTTTAATCTCAATCCGGAAGAAATGATGAAAGCTGGTCTTCATTTTGGCCATCGGACCTCAAAACACCATCCCAATATGGCTCCTTTTATTTATGGAGTAAGGAACTCTATTCACATTATTGATTTGGAAAAAACGATTGAGAAGTTCGAGAAAGCTCTTCAATTTATCCAAAAACTTGTCACTGAAAACCAAATCTTACTTTTGGTAGGAACCAAAATTCAAGCAAAAAAATTGGTAAAAGATTTTGCGCAAGACCTCTCCCTGCCCTATGTTAATGAGCGTTGGTTAGGAGGAACCTTAACTAACTTTGAGACAATTCAAAAAAGAGTTAAATATTTCAAGGAATTAGAAAAGAAAAAAGAAACTGGGGAATTAGAAAAATATACTAAAAAAGAAAGAGTTGGATTTAATCGAGAGTTGCGAGATTTGGAGCTAAAGTTTGGGGGGCTGAAAAACTTCAATAGTCCTCCTGATGCTATTTTTGTCTTAGATATGGAAAAAGACGCTATTGCGGTTAAGGAAGCTAAAGAAAAAGACATAAAAATTATTGGTATAATCGACACCAACATTGATCCTGGCCTAGCAGACTTTCCCATCCCAGCTAATGACGATGCCTTGACCTCTTTGGAATATATATTAAATAAAACAAAAGAGGCAATATTAAAGGCCCGACAAGAAGGAGGGAGCAAGAAATAAGAAACAAAAAATGAGAGTTCTTAAAAACAATGGAAAATATCGAAAAAATTAAACAATTGAGAAAAGAAACCGGAGCTTCAATAGTCGAGTGTAAAAAATCACTGAAAGAAGCTAAAGGAGATTTGGTGGGCGCAAAGAAAATTTTAAAAAAACAGGGTCGGTCTTTTGTTGCTCAAAGGACGCAAAGAGAAACCAGAGAAGGAATAATCGAAAGTTACCTTCATCCCAATAAAAAAATTGGGGTTTTAGTTGAGCTAAATTGTGAATCAGATTTTGTCGCTAAATCTGAAGATTTCCAGAAATTGGCTCACGAGTTATGTCTCCAGATTGCAGCCATGAATCCCAAAAAGGGTTCTCTTCTTTCCCAACCCTGGATTAAAGAAGAAACAAAAACAGTAAAAGACCTGGTATCTGATTATATCGTCAAGATGGGTGAAAATATTGTGGTAAAAAGATTTGCGAGATATGAAATTTAAAATATCATTTAAACTATTTAGCTATTTCTTCATTTAACTATGGTAACCTTAATTGCAAGTGTTGTTTTTGTGGGGTGTTTGTTGGGCATGGGAGGAATTTTGTATCGGAAAATTCCCCTTTTAATAAAGCTAACAGAGATTTCTCAAAAAAAAGAAGATTTATTTTTACGTTTAAAGAAAAAGGTTCAAAAAAAGGTTCCTTTTCAGAGATTTTCTTATGAAATATTTTTACAAAAATTACTTTCTAAAATTAGAATTTTAACCTTAAAAACCGAGAACAAAACTTCTCTCTGGCTCCAAGAATTAAGAGAAAGGGCAAAAGAAAAGAAAGGGGTAGAAAAAGATAATTACTGGGACGATATAAAAAAATCCACCAAGTCAAGAGGTAAAAAAACAAAAATATGAGAAAGAATCTTAAGCCCTATCTCGAGCTTATGCGGATGAAAAACTGGCTGGGATATTTTTTAATGGCTTCTCTTGGATTTGTTATTTCAAGAGGATTTCTATTTCCTCTCAAAGATATTATTATTTTCTATACAACAGTTATACTGCTCTTTGGTTTTGTTTTTTCAATCAACGATTGCTTTGACACAAAGGAGGATAAATTAGATAAGGACAAAAAAAATCCCATAGTTCTCGAAAGGATAAACCTAAAGCAAGGTTTGGCTTTTTCGGTTTTCCTAGCGATCTCGGGATTAGCCTTATCAATGGTACTCGGGCTAAAAGTTTTTTTGTTATTCTTTACCACAATAGTGTTTGCTTTTTTATATTCTGCTCCCCCTGTACGAATGAAGGGAAGACCTCTGCTGGATTTATTTTCTCATGGGTTATTTGCTGGTGCTCTTATTTTTCTTATACCGGTTTTAGTTTTTAATAATCAATTAACTTTTTTTCATTATTTAATTGCCTTTTCTCTTTTCTATTTTTCTATAACGTTAGAAATCCGAAATCACATCGAAGATTATGAAACTGATAAAAAGGCTGGTTTGAAAACTACTGTGGGTGCGTTGGGTCCAAAGAACTCAGAGAAATTACTTAGATATTTAGCCCTTATTTATCCTCTTACCCTCTTTCCAATTTTTTTAATACTGAAAGGGATGGAAAATCCAGGTTCTGGCCAGCGGCCTCTTTTTTTGAGCGTCTCGCAATGTCTCTTGCTTTTCTCAGTGTTTACGGTCTTCTTTATCTTTTTCTTTCTGTTTCGAAAAAACCACAAATTAGTAAAAAACTATAGAATAATGGATCTCTACGCAAACTTGTCTTTTGTTTTAGTATCAATATTAATGATATTATAAAGTCTTTAAAAAAAGATGGCTCACGAAAAATCAGAAAGCGTAATTCTTGAAATTCGAGCGGGAGTTGGGGGAGAAGAAGCTGCCTTGTTTGCCGGAGATCTCTTTAGAATGTACTCAAGATACGCTACTTCCCAGGGTTGGCAGCAACGCGTTTTAAACTCAAACCCTACTGAACTGGGAGGGTTTAAGGAGGTGGTTTTTGAAGTGTCGGGTCCTGGGGCTTTCTCACAAATGCAATATGAAGCTGGTGTCCATCGGGTTCAACGAATCCCTGAGACAGAAAAAAAGAGCAGGGTTCACACCTCGACAGCTACCGTTGCTGTTTTAATAAGACCAAAAAAGATGGAAATAAAAATAAGACCAGAAGATTTAAAAATTGATTTTTATCGCGCCTCGGGCCCTGGCGGACAATATGTCAATCGTCGGGAAACAGCTGTCCGAATTACTCACTTACCCACAGGTTTAGCAGTTGCATCGCAAACCGAAAGAAGCCAGCTCCAAAACAAAGAAAATGCAATGGCTATTTTAGAAGCCAAATTATTAGAGCAGAGAGAGAAAGGTGCTTTAGAAAAATTAGATGCAAAAAGACGCACCCAGATAAAGGGAGCGGAAAGGGCAGAAAAAATTAGAACCTATAATTTCCCTCAAAATCGAGTTACAGACCATCGAATTAAAAAGAGCTGGCATAATCTAGAAATGATTATGGAGGGAAAATTAGAAAAAATACTTAAGGGTCTTAAAAAAAGAAGTGGTTAAAGAGCTTTTTCCAACTCCTGAATATCTTTCTCGTACTGGCTGGCAATACTTAAAACAGACCTCCCATAAAACTCTTCCCACTTAGACCAACTAGAACCAGAAAAGTATCTCATTACTGCGCTAAATTCATTTTGGATACCTCCTGCTTCTTTTAAATAAAGGGCAGCAGCTAAAAAAGCATCCTTAATGTTCCAGGGGTCAGCTGCTTTACCTGTAATTTGCTCTACTTTTTGCCCGTATCCATATTTGGGATTAGCCCAGGTGTCTGGAATAAATTGAGCAGGTCCCATTGCCCCTCCCCAGCCAATGGGATTGCCCCGCGTGTCTTTCATGGGACAAGAAACCGGGGTATTAAGAGGATTTCTACCCAACCTGGAACAAATTGTTAGAAAATAAGGTAAATCGCGCCTCGGATTCATGGTCTGAGGCTCTCTTTGATTATTGATAATTCTAACCCCGGTTCCGCTTGTTGTATCTATTAAATAGCATTGCCCAACATTTTTTCCAATATTGGATTCTTGAGTCAAAACAGCCAACAAAAGAGCAGGTCTAATCCCGGTAAGGGTATACGCATATCTTGCGATTTCGTAGGCTTCTCCAAAGGTAGGAGCTTCTGGTACTCCGATTAATTCAAAAATTCGAGCTCTAATTTCAGCTGTTCTTTTTTCGGTTTCTGATTTTTCTTTAAGATATTTTTGGTATTCAACTTCGGTTAGTTGTAAGAGCCAATCCTTTTCTTTTTGAATTTGAGCGCTCTCTTTTCTCTGGAGAGTTTGAATTACAACCAGGTTTTCCAGCTCTTGTTTTTCTTCATCAAGAGAAGTTTTTTCTGCTTCCAGGCGAGATTTTAAATCTTCAATATTGTCCAAAAGTTCTTGATTTTTAACATTGAGGGCTTCAAGAGCCATCAGGTCATCAAAAAAATCAGAGAGTTCTTTCTCTGAAAGTAAAATTTCAATTAGAGATTTTTGATCTGCTTCATAAACAGTCTTTAAAATTTGGGCTAATTGATTTCGAGAGTCTTCGATTTTAAGGGATGTTACTCCAATAGAAACTTCTGTGTCTTCTATTTGCAAACCAAGGTCTTTTATCATCACATTGCTTTGAGAAATTTGAAGGTCCAGTTTTTTTATTTTGCTTCTTAAAATAGAGATTTGGTTTTGAAGGGTTTTCTTTTCCTGCTCTGTAGCAAAAATATCTTTTTCTAATTTAACAATCTGTTCTTCTAATTCCCTTAACTCTTCTTCCAGGACTTGTCTTTCTTCAGAAGGAGATAATGCCAAGCCTTCAAGGTTTGGCATTAGGAAAAGGAAAATGAAGAAAATAGCAAGAAATTTATAGAAATTTATTTGGTGAGATTTATTGAAATCCATTTTTGTCTTTATTGAGGGCAAAATAGGTTTTAGGTTTTTTCCTCTTCAACCTCTTCTTCCTTTTCTTTTTTTTCTTCCACTTTTTCAACTTCTTCTACTTTTTCCTCAATGGGTTTTGCTAGTTCTTCTTCGAATTTTTCAGGAGGAGCAACATTAGCAATGATTTCTTCTGGTCCTTTCAAAATCTGAACACCAGCAGGAATTTTTAAATCTTTTATAAAAATCTCGTCTTCAAGGGTCTTAAGGGGTTCAATATTCACCTTAATTTCATGAGGAAGATTCTGGGGCAGAGCCCTTACTTCTACCTCGGTAATATTCTTCACCAGGGTTCCTTCTAATTCTTCGACGGCTTTGGAAGAGCCCTCAAAAACCAAAGGAACCCTAGTCTCAATTTCCTCTTTTAGGGAAGGCTGGAGAAAATCAATGTGAATTGGTGCTCCACTCAAGGGATCAAGTTGAACATTATAAATTAAAACAAGAGCTTTTATCTTTTTTTCAGGAATCTCAAGCGAAAGCAGAGTGCTTTCTCCAACTTTCTTATAAATCTTCTCAAATTCTTTTAAATTGACTTTCAGGGGAAGATTTTTTATTTTCGGCCCGTATAAAATCGCAGGCAGAAAGCCTTCTTTTCTCAGGTTTTTAACTTTTTCTCCTAAGGTTTGACGAATTTTAGCTGATAGTGATAACATTTTTATTTTATAATACGAATACACTGGACAGGACAAATGTCAGCTGCCTCTTGATTACATCCTGCCTCTTTGGTTTCTAACTCGGGATTGCCGGTTTGGGGATTTTTTTTTGAATTTAAAAGATGAGATTTACCATCTTCAGCCATCTCCCAATAATCCGGGCAAACCGCCACACAAGAACCGCAACCAATGCATAATTTTCTTTCTTGAATAATTTTCATAAATTATTTTATCAGTTTACTCTTGATGCTTCTGGGGACTACTTGCGAATTTTGAATCTTTTTTCTAATTTTTTCAAGGTCTCAACAATTCCTGTATATTCTAATTCAGACATAGGCAACATGGCAGCCCCGGAAAATCCCTGCTTTCTTATTTCTTCTGCTTTTTGGCTCACTTTATCTCTAACCCAATCCCAGTAGGGATGGTCAAAAACATCAGCAGGTTCTGTCATTTTTCCATTTCTTACGCAGAAAGCCAGACAATTTACAACCGGAGGACCATCAAAAAAAGAAATGGAAGAATTTTTCTTAACTGGCATTAAGGGTCCCGTATGACTTCCTCGCATAAAACCTGCAACATAATGACCGATAGTGTAGGGTGCTAAAATTTCTCCGGTGGCAGGAAAATCGCGTTGAGTTCTGGCTAACATCACCGGGTCATCCTTTCCTACGTATCTTCCGGCAATATTGTGAAGCCTGGTAGTGCTAACCGAAACTATCCGTTCTTCACTTTCTCTAGAATAAATTGCTTCTACTACAAAGCGACCATTATCTCGCAAAAGAGCGGCAATATCATAACTGTCCTCCGGGGAAACCAGGGTAATAACCTTATCTGCTTTGGTATAAGCAACGTCCATAATCACCCATTTAAATCCTTTCTTTATTTGCGGGGAAAGCATTAAACCTGGATTATACATGGGGTCAGCAAAAGACAGATAGAGAGGTAAATTAAAGGCGCCGGGTTCGGTTTTATCGGCCGCAAACATTAAAAAAGGTTCAGCTGGTCTTTCTTCAAATTCAAGCTCAGCTACGGCAGGTCCCATCCCCTTAACATTGCCAGAAAAAGTTTCTTTTAATAAATCTTGACCTGCTCCATAAAGACCCTGCTTTTTGGCCACCTTGGTTCCTTCCAAAAAAGCCTGCCAGCAGAGTTTATGAATGGGCTGAGAAAGAACACCCTGGCGATGAGTGGTCAAAATGGCAATATCATCTCCGGTATGACCCACATAATGGTCGATTATCAGTTTTTTACCCTTTTTCTTAATATAGTTTTTAACCGTTTCCAAAAGTTTTTGGCTGGGTTTAATGTGGCCGCCAATTGAACCTATGTCTGCTTTAATTATTGATAGGGTGATTTTCATAATAATATAATGCCAATCTACAAATTTCACACGAATTTACAAATTAATTTACTTGTATCATTCGAATGCATTCGCAGATTAGTATCAAGTTAATTATTTTATTCTGGCTAAATTTAAAATTGTTTTGATAACGGTGTCGGGATTAAGAGAAATTGATTCAATGCCCTCTTTGACTAAAAATTCAGCAAATTCAGGAAAATCGCTTGGTGCTTGGCCGCAAATTCCACAATACTTCTTCTTTAAATTGCAAGATTTTATAACTTGACTTACCATCTTTTTGACAGTGAGGTCTCTTTCGTCAGCAATTTTAGCTACCAGAGCAGAATCTCTGTCTATTCCCAGGGCCAGCTGGGTTAAGTCATTGGAACCAATACTCATTCCGTCAAAAACTTCCAGAAATTGGGCAGCTAAAATAACATTGGAAGGAATTTCAGCCATGACAATAATTTTTAATTTATCCTTACCTTTTTTTAGTCCATTTTGAGCCATTAAACCTAAAACTTTTTTTCCTTCTTGTACCGTCCGGCAAAAGGGAACCATCACCCAGATGTTTTTTAAACCAAAGATATTCCTGGCTCTTTTGATTGCTTCGCATTCCATTTCAAAAGCCGGCCTAAACTCTTTATCAATATATCTGGAGGCTCCCCTAAAACCCAACATTGGGTTTTCTTCTTTTTTCTCAAAAATTTCTCCCCCAATCAAATTTTCATACTCATTGGTCTTAAAATCAGAAAGGCGAACAATTACTGATTTTGGCCAGAAGGCAGCTCCGATTTGAGCTATGCCCTCTGCTAATTCTTTAATAAAATGTTCTTTTTTGTCTTTGTGCTCAATGGTAATTCTATCAATTTGAGCTTTTAATCTCTTTTCTTGAATTCGATGATAATGATAAAGAGCCAGAGGATGAATTCTAATTTTCTCAGCTAAAATAAATTCAATTCTGGCCAAGCCCACCCCATCATTGGGCAAAAAAGAGGTTTTAAAAGCAATGTCTGGAGCTCCGATATTGACCATTATTTTGGTTTTTAACCTGGGGATTTTCTTTAACTCGTATCTTTTGATTTTAAAGGGTATCTTTCCCAGATAAATCCTTCCATCCAGACCCTGAGTACAGTCAACGGTTATTATTTGATTTTGTTTTAAAATCTTGGTGGCTTCTTTTACCCCAACAATACATGGAATTCCCAATTCCCGGCTAACTATGGCTGCATGGGCTGTTTTTCCTCCTTCTTCTGTAACAATGGCTGAAGCTATCCTCATTACAGGAACCCAATCCGGGTCTGTCATTTTGGTTACCAAAACCTCTCCTTTCCGAAACTTCTCAATTTTGGAAACATCAGGAATTATATGAATCCTACCTGTTCCTATTTTATTTCCAATGGCTGTTCCGGTTAAAATGGCTTTTCTTTTGTTTTTAATTTCATATTCTTCAAAGAATTTTTTTTCTTTGACGGCGTGAACGGTTTCTGGCCTAGATTGAACAATAAAAAGTTGACCTGTCTCTCCGTCTTTTGCCCACTCAATATCTTGAGCTAAACCATAATGTTCTTCAATGAGACAACCCCATTTAGTCAAAGTTAAAATTTCCTCGTCCGTTAAACTAAACTCTAATTGTTTTTTAAATGGAACCTTCACTTCTTTTAACCCTCCGTCTTTTGAATAAATATATTTTTTATTTTTCTTGCCCAAATTTTTAACAATTATGGCTTTATAACCTTGCTTTAAGGTGGGTTTAAAAATATAAAATTGGTCAGGAGTAATTTTTCCTTTAACAACCATCTCCCCTACTCCCCAGATAGAGTTAATTAAAATAACATTGGAAAACCCGGTTTCTGTATCTAAGGTAAACATAACCCCAGCTGAAGCTAAATCTGCCCTGACCATCTTTTGAACTCCGACAGAAAGAGCAATTTTAAGATGAGAAAATCCTTTTTCTTCCCGATAGGCTATTGCCCTATCATTAAACAATGAGGCCAAGCATTTTTTAATGGTTGCCAAGAGGGCTTGTTGGCCTCGAATATTTAAATAGCTTTCATGCTGACCAGCAAAAGAAGCAGAAGGCAGGTCTTCTGCAGTGGCTGAAGATCTGACTGCCACATCAGTAGATTCACTACCATATTTTTGAGATAGTTTTTGGTAAAACCTGAAAATTTCTTTTTCAAGGTCAGAGGGAAATTTTCCTCTTAAAATTAACCTGCGAGCAACTTTGCCTGTTTGTCTAAGACTCTTTAGGCTTTCTGGCTCAAATTTTTTAAAAAGCTCCTTTAGCTTTTTATCAATCCCGTTGGCTTTCAAAAAATACCAATAGGCAGAAGCGGTTAAGGCAAAGCCGTCTGGAATATTGATTCTCTTTTTAGAAAGTTTTCTTATCATTTCACCCAAAGAGGCATTTTTCCCCCCAACCAGAGGAACATCTTTGGCGGTAATCTCTTTAAACCAGAGAATATTTTTTTGAATCTCGGAAATCATATTAAAATTTTAGTTTTGTTAAATTATTTGCAATCGAAATAAGAATTTTGGATTTGTTTTTTTTAAGTCTTCATCTTTATTATATCTACGCTTTCTGGATTAGCCAGAGTCGAGAGGTCTCCTAGGGGTTCTTTAGTAAATAATCTTCTCAAAATTCGGCGCATTATTTTTCCTGACCTGGTCTTGGGAAGGTCTTCAACCAGATAAACTTCTTTGGGAAGGGCAATGGGACCAATTTCTGCCCTTATCTTGCTAATTATTACTTCTTTTATTTTCTGGGGGTGCCTTTTCTTTTTTAAAACCACAAAAGCAACCGGTACCTCTCCTTTGATTTCATCCGGTATACCGACCACTGCGCATTCAGTCACATCTTCATGCAAATTAATAGCAGCTTCTAATTCTCCGGTAGTTAATCTATGACCGGCAACTTTTATTACATCATCTACCCTACCTACAATTCTAATTAAGCCGTTTTCATCTTTAAGAGCAGCGTCAGAGGTAAAATAAACCTTCTTTCCATACTGACTCCAATAAGTTTTCAGATATTTCTGAGGATTTTTATAGACTTCCCTTAAAAGCCCGGGAGCAAAGGGAGGTAAAATAACCAGATTCCCTTCTTTATTCGGAGGTAAGGATTTGCCTTTTTCGTCCCAAATATCAACTTTCACTCCTGGAAAAGGCAGGCCCGTAAAAGCTGGTTTAAAGGGACCTACTCCTGGCAAAGAAGTTATTAAAATTCCTCCTGTTTCTGTTTGCCACCAGGTGTCAACAATTGGGCAACGCTTCTTGCCTACTTTAGTGAAATACCAACGCCAGGCAGCTTCATCAATCGGTTCTCCAACTGAACCTAAAATTTGCAAGGTATTAAATTTATATTTTGTGAGGAATTCTGCTCCGTATTTCTCAAACATTCTAATGGCGGTGGGAGCGGTATAAAAAGTTGTAACTCCATATTTTTCAATAATCTGAGCCCATCTATCTGGAGTTGGCCAATCAGGCGCCCCTTCAAAAATTAAAAAAGTTGTACCGTTAAGCAACGGAGAGTAACAAGAATAGGTGTGACCAGTTATCCAGCCAATATCAGCCATTGACCAAAAAACATCATCTTCCTTCAGGTCAAAAATCCATCTGCCGGTAAATTTGGCTTGAACCGTATAGCCTCCGCAGGTATGTACGCAACCTTTGGGAATACCGGTTGTCCCGGAAGTAAAAAGGATAAACAATAAATCTTCACTATCCATTATTGCCGATGGACAAAGCCTTCTTTCTGTTTCTAATAAATCATGAAATTTAAAATCCCTTCCTTTTTTCCAGGTAATTTGATTGTGGGCCCTTTCAACCACAATGACTTTTTTAACCTGAGTGTCTTTAATGCCCTCTTCAGCGTTTTCTTTCAGGTTTATAACCTTACCCCTCCGAAAATAACCATCAGCCGTAATTAGGATTTTGGCTTTGGTAATTTGGAGTCTTATTTTAAGGGCTTGGGGAGAAAAAGCTGAAAAAACAACAGCATGAACAGCTCCAATTCTAGCACAAGCTAACATTGAAATTATCACCTCAGGAATCATTGGTAGATAAATTCCCACCCTGTCTCCCTTTTTTACCCCTAACTTTTTTAAGGCGTTAGCCATTCTGTTTACCTGGCTATAAAGTTCATAATAGGTGAAAGTACGAGAACTTTCCTCGGTTGGTTCTGGTTCCCAAATTAAAGCTACTTTGTTTTTGTTGTGTTCTAAGTTTTTATCTAAACAATTTTCAGTGATATTTAATTTTCCTCCGATAAACCATTTAAAGTAAGGGGGTTGATGTAAAAAGGCTTTTTTCCACTTTTTGTGCCAAAATATTTCTCTGGCTAATTTCTCCCAAAATTTAATTGGTCTTTTTTGAGCTTCCTGATAAATTTTTTTACTTTTGACCCAGGCTCTTTTTTGAAGCCCTTTGCTGGGCCAATAAAGATTTCCTTTTTTAATCATAGTTATTCTGAAATTAATTTAATTTTGGCTATTTTGGCCATCTCAGTATTGATAGCCCTAAGATGTTCTTTATTTAAATTATGAATATTATTTTCTCCGCAGGCCCCGGCTATCATTTTTATTTCTTCGGTACAATTTCTAATGTAATTTGCAACGTTTTGAGAAGCTTCTTCAATGTTAAATTGTTTTCTAAATTTAATCTCCTGGGTAGTAATTCCCTGGGGACACCTCCCTAAATGACAAAGACCACAACGAGTACAACCCATCGCCACCAACAAAGGAGTAGCACAAAATACTGCGTCTGCTCCCAGAGCTAGGGCTTTGGCAAAATCTCCTCCTTTATTTAATCCTCCCCCAATCCATAATTCTTGCCCAGCTTCCATTTTATCTAATACGGCTCTGGCTCTTACCAGGGCAGATATGGCAGGTAGACCAACTTCATTGAGCATTACTTCGGGAGCAGCTCCAGTTCCTCCCTCTGTACCATCAATAGCAATTATATCGGGGTTAGCTTTTACTGCCCTCTTAACATCTTCCTCAACATCTCCTGCTGCCAGTTTTATAATAACAGGCACTCCTCCAGTAAGATTTTTTAACCAATCTACTTTTTTTCTCAAATCTTCAGGGCTTTTAATATCTAAATGGTAAGCGGGCGAATGAACGTCTTTTCCCCTTTCTATCTGCCGAACCTTGGCAATTTCATCGGTAACCTTTTCTTTGGGGAGTAAGCCTCCCTGACCAGGTTTGGCTCCTTGTCCTATTTTAATTTCAATTGCATCTGCCCTTTTTAAAATCTCCTCTGAAATTCCAAACCTACCGGTGGAATACTGAATGATAAGTTTTTTTGAAAATTTTCTTTCTTCGGGCAACATTCCTCCTTCACCTGTATTTTCAAGGGTGCCCGCTAGAGCGGAGGCTTTAGAGAGAGCAATTTTTGCCTCTTTACTCAAAGCCCCAAAACTCATAGCTCCAATAATAATTGGCGTTTCTAATTCTATTGGCTTTTTGCTGTTTTTCCCGGCAATGGTTTTGGAATTAATTTTTTCTTTAAAATAATCTACCGGCCGTTTTGCCAGTTGGGCCGGGATAAAAACTATATCGTCAAAAGAAACTCTGCCAAACTTATTAGACCTACCGCTGGCTGTCGGAACCTGTTTTGTTCTACCTCGAACCTCTTTTACCCAATCGTTATTCATGGTTTTTTTAATTATATCAAAAATTAATAAAAAATGAAAAAGCGCTCCAAAAAAAGTGCGCTTTTTTTTACAAAAACTTAGAGTTTTTTACCAACAAACTCAGCAAACTCAGCTAAGCGACAGGCATAACCGTATTCATTATCATACCAGGCTAAAACCTTCACTAAATTCTCAGAAACCATGGTTAAAGAAGCATCAACAATGGCTGAAAAGGTATTTCCAATATAATCTGAAGAAACCAGAGGAGCATCTTCTATTCCTAAAATACCTTTTAATTTTTCGCTTTGAGAGGCTTTTTTGAAAATAAAATTTATTTCTTCGGCTGTTGCTTCTTTTTCAACCTCACAAATGAAATCTAAAATTGAAACGGTTGGAGTGGGAACCCGAAGGGCAATGCCATTTAATTTTCCTTTTAATTCGGGAATGACCTTACCAATGGCCTTGGCAGCTCCTGTGGTGGTGGGAATAATATTCAGGTCTGCGGCCCTAGCTCGGCGAAGATCCTTATGGGGCAAATCTAAAATTCGCTGGTCATTAGTATAGCTATGAATCGTGCTCATAAATCCATTTACGATTCCCAAGTTTTCGTTTAAAACCTTAGTTACCGGAGCTAAGCAATTGGTGGTACAGGAACTCATATCAACAATGTCCAATTTTTTAGAATCAAAGTTTTCCTCATTAACTCCCAGGATAAAAGAGGGAATTTTATCCGGGTCTTTTGAGGGAGCTGAGATAATGACTTTTTTAGCACCTGCTTCTAAGTGTTTTTTGGCTCCTTCATATTTAGTAAAGAGACCTGTGCACTCCAAAACAATATCAATTCCCATTTTCTTCCAGGGTAATCTTTCTGGTTCAGGTTCAGCCAGAATTTTCACTTCTTTCCCCCCTTTGATACCATCTACCAAAAGCGAGTCGGAGGTAAATTTCACTGTTTTTTTATAGATTCCATAGACCGAGTCATACCTCAAAAGATGACTCAGGGTTTTAGCGTCTGTTAAATCATTTATGGCCACTACATCTAAGAAAGGATGATTGTCGAGAATCCTTCTAAGGGTTGGTCGACCTATTCGACCAAAACCATTGATGGCAATTTTAATCATAAGTTTTTAGGATTTAGGAATTTAGAATATAGAATATGGGATATAGGATTTTAATCTTTAATCCCTAACAGTTGGGAAATTTTTTCTTTGTCAAACCCTACCACAAACTTTTCATCAATTTCAATAACCGGCACTCCCATTTGTCCAGATTTTTGAATCATTTCTTCTCTGGCTTTTTTATCTTCGGCAACATTAAACTCCTCAAATTCTATATTGTGTTCTTTTAAGAAGTGTTTCAGACTAACACAAAAGGGGCAGCTGGGAGTACTAAAAACTTTAACCATAATTAAGCTTAGTTACTTTATATTTGGTCAATTAGGCTCCTAACCTCATTACAAATGTCAGCGGGTTGACCTCCGGTTAAACTACAAATCAAGGCTGTTAAAACCTCCTCTTCCCCCTCTTCACCTAATCTCGCCCCAGAGCCAACTCGAGAATACTTACATCCGAGTACTAATGTCGGTATACCGCCTGAGCTATATTTTTTAAATATATCCATATCTTCTCCTGAGTCCATATTATTATGAAACGATATCTGTTCTTCAAATTTTCCTGTTACGTCTTCTACTATTGGATGTTCCCATTGACAATGAGGGCATCCTTCTGAACCAAAGAAATATATAGCTGGTTTTTCATTTTCTTTACAGGTTTCATCTTTACTTACCAAGAAATTACCAATGGTGTATACTTGCTCTTCTTGGCTTTCGGGTTGGGTTTCTGACGCCCCTTCTAAATCATAGCCTTCAGGAAATAAAATCTTTCCATCTTTGGTTACATAAGAATCATATTCTTCCTCTCCAATTTTGAGATGAATTTTATAAACTCCGTTTTCCTCTTTTACATCTACTAAAGAAGCTATGAGGCCCTGGGTTAAAAGATTTTGGTTTATGTAGTCAATCGCCATTTGAGCTACCTGTTGAGAAGATAGAATCCCCGTGGATTCTGACGCGGGTCCCTGAGCTTCTTTCTGATTAACAAAAAACAAGGCTACGGCAATTACCAAGCTTACAAAAAGGATAGTCAGTGGTATTAAATATGTTTTAAGCTTTTCCATCATTTGTGTGTTTTACTATACAAAAAAATTTAATTTTTGTAAACCCCCACACCAGAAACTTGGTAGTGAGGGTAAGGCTTTAAAATTCTGTCCATTAGTTTTAATTGCTCAAATTTTCCTAGTTTTCCTTTTTGACAGGCTCTTTCGGAAAATTCTTCAATCCCATCTTTTCCCTTACCGTAAATTAAAAGAGGTACAGGTTCTGAACAATGTCTTTTTAGTGCACAACAAGTAGAATGGTCGGCGGTTACCACAATCGGGGTATCTTTGAGTTTTAAAATCGGTTTTAGATTCTTATCAATCTTCTCAATAAACTCTTTTTTTCCTAAAAAATTTCCATCCTCAGCTAAAGTATCTGTTGCTTTAATATGAAGAAAAACAAAATTGTATCTTTTAAGAGCTTTTCTGGCAGCTTTAAATTTCCCCTTTAAATTGGTATTTGGTTTTCCATTAGCCCCCCTCACCTTAATCAAATCCATACCTAAAATTTTACCAATTTGCTGATAAAGAAATTTCCCGGCAATACAACAAGCTTTAAGACTATATTTTTCTTTAAAAGAAGGTAATTGGGGTAAACTGGAAGCTCCTCTCACCAAAATATAATTAGCTGGAGGCAATCCCTGTTTTTCTCTTTTTTTGTTAAAGGGGTGTTCCCTCAAGCTCTGGTGGGCTTTCTCTAAAAATTCGTTTAATACCCTGGCTGTGAAGGCTGCTTTTTGGGTTTTATCAAAAGGTTTAATTTTTCTGGCTCTCTTTCCTAATTTTCCATAAAAGGGGTCTCCATCTGAAATATTGGGAGACAATCCCCTACCCCTCATAATAATTCCTAAACGATGCTCGGTTGCGCTTTTCAATAAAAATCTCACTCCCTTAATTTTAATTCCCCTGAGAGATTCAATTAAAGGTTCTGGGCTTTTAATTCTGCCTGCTCTTCTATCGATAATATTGAAATTTTTGTCGACGGTAGCGAAATTTCCCCGGAGAGCAACGTCACCTTTTTGGGCTTTAATCCCTGCCCCCGTAGCTGTAATAATTCCTCTTTTTATTTTATAACGTTCGGGATTATATCCGAATAATGAAAAATGGGCTTCCTCAGAAGTAGGGGTGGCCCCCTGAAATTTAACCTTAAGAAGACCGCAAATTCCGTTTTTGGCTAAATAATCTAAATTCGGAGTTCGGGCAGCAGCCAAAGGAGTTTTATTCCCCAATTGAGCAATTGCCCTATCTCCCAAACCATCAATAACAATTAAAAGAATCTTCATAGTTCTTCTTCAATTCTTAATAACCTATTATATTTAGCTACCCTCTCTCCCCTGGCCGGAGCTCCAGCTTTTATGAAATCTGCTCCCAGACCCACTGCTAAATCTGAAATAAAGCTATCGCAGGTATCTCCAGAACGATGGGACACCATTATCTTCCAGCCGTAAGATTGAGCAAGTTTTGCAGCTTCGATGGCTTCACTGACAGTCCCAATCTGGTTTATTTTCAGCAAAAGCCCATTGCAGGCTCTCGTCTCTTTTGCCTTTTTAATTTTCTTAGGGTTGGTTACCAAGAGGTCGTCTCCGAAAATAATATTTTTTTTCCCAAACTTTTTGGTAATTTGCCGGAAACCTGACCAATCTTCTTCAGAAAAAGGGTCTTCAATGGATAAAATCGGATATTTTTTAATTAAATTTTCGTAATACCTGAGAAGGCCCTCCGAAGTAAAAACCCCTATCTTCATTTTGTATTTTCCATTTTCATCACCACTACCAAAATTTTGGTGTGGGGGTAAAAAAAACTGAGAAGCTGCTACATCTAGGGCAATTTTTATTTTGTTTTGATAGCTAAGATTTTTAGCTGCCCCTAAGATGAGTTCTATTGCTTCTTCGGGTGCTCGGACTGGTGGAGCAAATCCTCCTTCGTCCCCAATATTAATAGCCAGCTCCAGGTACTTTTTCTTAATGATTTTTTTAAGCTCGTGATAAATCTCTCCAGCTACCTGGAGAGATTTTGAGATTTTTTTTACCTGAGGCACAACCATAAACTCTTGAAAGTCTAACTCATTTCCAGCATGGGCCCCTCCGTTAATAAGGTTAAGAGATAAAGCAGGTAAGGAAACTTTTCTTTTGCCAGCAATTTGAGAAATATGTTCCCATAAAGAAATATTTTTAGCCCGGGCTCCGGCTCGACAGGCAGCCATTGAGATGGGTAAAATAGCATTGGCACCCAGGCGGGATTTGTTGGTAGTTCCATCAAGTTTTATCATTAAATTATCTATCTCTTTTTGCTGGGTCGGGTCTCTACCTTTTAATTTTGAAGCAATAATTTGATTTATTTTCTTTACTGCTTTTAATACTCCTTTTCCCTGATATCTTTTCCCTCCGTCTCTTAATTCTATTGCTTCATATTTTCCCTTCGATGTTCCTGAGGGTGCGGAAGCTTGAAAAACTCCAAGATTGGTTATTAATTCCACTTCTATTGTGGGATTTCCTTTTGAATCTAAAACTTCTCTGGCTCTAAGGGAACTAATTTGAGAAATTGGCATGGTATTAGAAAAACTCAGGGTGGCTTTACTTTATACACTCCCCTATCAACTTAATTGTGGGGAGGTTTTTGTTCTTGGTTTTAAAGTTTTTGTAAATATTCATAAGCTGCCAGGGCGGCCTTGGCGCCCTCGCCGCAGGCGGTAATAATTTGTTTGTATCTACCCACGTTGACATCACCAGCAGCAAAAAGACCTGGTGTTTTTGTCTGATAGCTTTCGAAATCAACCTTTATTTCATCTCTTTCGTTAAAATCAACCAAATCCCTGGCAAAGGCAGTAGAGGGTTGAGACCCTATTTCCACAAACACCCCATCAACCGATAGAGTCTTTTCTTTACCTGTTTTTCTATCTTGATAAATTAGTGAATTGACAAATTTATCGCCCTGGATTTTTTTCGAGGCGGCATTAGTAAGGATTTTGACCTTGCTGATTTTCTCCACCATTGCCTGGTTGACTTTGTCAGCTTTAACTTTTGGACCGTACTCTAAAATATATATTTTTTTAGCTATTTTGGCTAAAAATATTGCTGTTTCAAAGCCTGAATTTCCACCCCCAATCACTGCTACATTTTTGTCTGGAAATAAAGCGCCATCGCAGACAGCACAATAGCTTAGGCCCTTTCCAATAAATTCTTTTTCTCCTGGAATTTCCAGGGGCCGAGGATCAGCTCCTGAAGCTATAATTACTGTTTTTGACTCAAATTTGCTTTTGCTCTGGGTTTGAACCAAAAACTTATTGGGGGTCTTCTGAATTTTTATTACCTCATCTCTTTCAATATCAATTTTTTGTTTCCTGAGGTGTTTTTCAAATTTTTGAATTAAGTCTAATCCTGAAATCTCTTCAAAACCTGGGTAATTTTCAATAGCTACCGCTTTTCTAGCAACCTGGCCTCCAAAATCTTTAGTAATTAAAAGAGTATTTAATCTTTGACGACCGGCGTAAATTCCAGCTGTAATCCCTGCCGGTCCCCCACCAATTATAATCAAATCATAGACCATAAAAAATGAATAAATGGATAGCCAATTTTTTACTTTTTGGAAGCTGAACGATCCTTTTTAATGTAAAACCTCTGGAATGGCTTTAATTACCTGAGTAGCCACCAAACCCTCTTTTAGTCTTTCAGCTGCCACCTCTCCTGCCCTACCGCTAATGTAAGCTGCTGCTTGGGCGGCTTTAAAGGGCTCAATATTTCTGGCAAGCAGGGCACCGCAAATTCCCGCCAGGGTATCTCCTGTTCCTCCCACTGACATATAGGGACTGCCTGCTTTATTAAGGGCAACCTCTTTTCCATTAGAAATAATATCTGGTTTTTCTTTGAGGAAAATGGTTGTTTGAAGTCTAGCGGCTTCTTCTTTAACTACCTCTATTTTTTCTGCGTGGGAAAGTTTGTAAATGGCTTTTTTTGTCAGAACAAAAAACTCAAAAGTATGAGGAGTAATTAAAAAGGGTCTTCCCCTAACTAATCCGGGGTTTTTTTCTAAGGCATGAATGGCGTCAGCATCAATAACAACCGGGACATCAACCTGAGAAAGGTATTCTAAAATTGTTTCTTTTGTTTCTTCTGATCTTCCCGCCCCTCCACCAATTACTACTGCCATATTTCCCTTAGATACTTCTTTACCAGATTCTGTGAAAGTTAGTAAGGTGGCTAAATGTTTCTTCTCTACTCTCTTTCCTTCAAGGGGGTAAGCAGCCAAGTCTGGGGTGAAAGAAGCAATAATATCTGCCGCCCTTTTGGGGGCGATGATTTGAACCATATCTGCTCCTGCGTTAAAAGCAGCAAGACCCGAAAGAGCAGGCGATCCCGAATAAAACTCCCCTCCCCCAATAACCAATAAAAGCCCAAAACTATATTTGGGGAAATAAGCGCCTTTTGGTCTTTCTTTATAAATATCTTTTAAAATGCTCTTGGTAACCTGTATCATATTTTATTGAGATTAATTTTAGGACCTTTGGGTTTATTGTAACACAAATTTTTCCAACAAAAAACAGCTTTCTGGTAAGTCAGCTGTTCTGGAGAATAATTAAATTACTCTTCTTTTATTATTTTTTTTCGCAAAAAAGCTGGTGTTTCCCAGAATTTCTCACGGGCTAACATTTCAGCTTCTTGAGCTTCGGCTTCCCTTTTAAGTTGAAGTGCATTTTTTCTAACTTTTGGCTCAGAACTCACCAACACCTCTCCTTCTTCTTTCTCTTGAATAATGGGCGTCTGAACGGGTTTTGTTATTTTCACTTTTATTAGTCGAGATTTTTTCTTTCTCTTCTTGCTTTCTTTCTTGGCAATTTTGGTAAAAACCTTCTTTGCTTTCCTGAATGCGGTTTTAGGACTTTTGGAAAGAGTTTGGGAAGAGGATTTGGGAAATTGTCTTCTTTTTTCTTTTAGCAGCTTTTCTGGGAAAAATTTTTGCTCTACAACCTATTGCCAATAAAGTAGTTTTGATAAAACCTGAATATTTAGGACTCTGGGAAATTCCGAAAATAATTTTTGCTTCTTTATTAACTAATCTAGAAATGGTCTTGGAAATTTGGGTAACTTCAGCTAAGGAAAGTTCTCTTTCGCCGGCAATATTAAGTAAAACCCCCTTGGCTCCGCCAATACTGTATGGATATAGAGGGTTATTGAGAACTTTTTCAATTAAATTCTTAGCTGAACCTCCTTTTCTTTCTACCCTGACCACATTTAGATAAGCTAACTTTCCAATTCCCTTTTCTGTTGAGGATGAAAATCCTGGTAAAACTGTTTTAAAATCAGCAAAATCAATATTGATTAAACCTGGCTCATAAATTNCCTCAATTATTCCTTCTAAACTTTCTGAAAGGGCTTTATTTATCGTAGAAAAAGCTTTCTTAAGAGGTGTCTTTCTATCAATGGTCTGGAAAATTCTTTCGTTGGGAATAACAGAAAAAATATTTAATTTCGATCTCGTCTTCCTCAGGGCCTCTCGAGCAATTTCCATTTTCTTTTTTCCTTCAAACTTGAAGGGTAGGGTAAAGATACCATAGGTAATGTTTCCGAGGTCTTTGGAAATTTTGGCGAAAATGGGGGCAGCCCCAGACCCGGTTCCTCCACCCAGGGAAACTACCAAAATACAGAGATCAAAACCCTCCAGGAGTTTTTTTATTCTTTCTCTATCTTTTAATGCAGCTTCCCGTCCCAATTCTGGATTCATGCCAGTTCCCAATCCGTAGGTAATTTCTTGACCGAACTGAAAACGTAAAACCTCTCTGCCAGCTGTTTTTAATGTCTGGAGGTCGGTATTAGCCACCACAAAAGAAGTTTTTTTCATTCGAGAGGCAATTTCAGAAACAATAGAGCTTCCTCCTCCTCCAATACCAATCACCCTAATTTTGATTTTTTTTGCAAAATGAGGGGAGGGAGCTTTAGGAAGAGGATGTAATCCTTTTCTTTTCTTAACCTTCTTGCTCTTCTTCCCAGAGGCGGGTTTTTTCTTGCTCTTTTTTCGTTTACCTTTAGCCATTGTTTTACTTTAAAACAAAAAAGGGATTTTTGTCAATTCAATAATTCAAGGATTATTTATCTTCCACCTCAAAGCCAATAGACTTTTCTGGCACTTCAGCTTCTTCAATCTTGCCAAACTTTCCCTCGTATCTTGAAATATTCTCTTGAAGGGCTTTTGTCATTCTTTTACAATGGCCAGGGCTCATTATCACTCTCGAGGTTAAGAGTCCTTCGGGTGGAGAAACTAAAAAAAAGTCTAAGACAAACTCTTCTTTAGTGTGCAAAACTTGCATCAAATTAGAATAGGCTCCCTTGAGTTCTTTTTCTCTGGCTCTAATTTTGAGTTTTCGCTCTTCTGCCATAATTTTACAATTAAGACCTTTAATTTAATGATTTTTCTATTGTAACACAATAAAAAGCCCGAGGAAACTCTCGGACAAAGCATTACCCCAGGTACTGCCATAGCACCATACTGTGCGTGGACGTGGCTAGCCCTGAGCTTGTCGAAGTGCTACGGGACCTGGACGCTGTTAGAACCTATTTTATAAATACAAAAAAACATTTTGAGATGCCAACTCTAATCATAATGTAATTTTTCTTACACCCCGCCTTTCACTTTCTCGTAAAATTGTTTGGGTTCTTCCTTGGGTTTAAACACTAAAACCCCGACCGCTGCTAATAACTTCCCGGTTAGACTCATCACATCAAGAAGAAGTATTCCTCCAGCGGTTTTTAAAATACCATGGAGTGGTCCTGAAATAATTGCCATGAGGATACCCACACCAATAAGCCAAGCTCGGGTTCGTAAGGCTCCTTTAATTCCGCCTTTTATCGCTTCGAGCAAAAAGATAATTGCAAGTATCCCCCAACCTATTAAGATAACAAGCACTATCGGGGGTTCTGAAATAGATGGCAAATTCATCAAAGTAATTCCTTCTTTTACACGATACTCAGGAAAAAAAGGGGTCATAATCAGAATAATTATATTAATTATTCCCAAAAAGAGAATAACTCCGATTCCAAGCTTCTGCTTTTTTGGCCAATACAAAGAAGCAGAAAACATGAACCCATATATAGCAGTTAATGTAAGGAGAAGGTTGCCAATGATGTATCCATATCTCATCGCTTGTGAAAATAACTCTTCTTTTCCTAGAATAACGTATATATAAGGAAATCCTCTTGACAATTCAAAAACACCCCATAAAAAAAATATCATCGTGAAGGATTTAAGAAGTATGTCTGTCTTTCCACCTTTTGAATAGTTTTTTTGGAGCCTGAGAGCAATCAGAAAAAAAATTAACCCCGACAAGAGGTAAACAAATAATCCATAAAAAATAGGTAGGGTCATTGTTCCTTTATATTAATTTTCGTTTAATCGGCCTTTATTACCATATTCTACCAGAATAAAGAACCCAAGAGAAGTTAAATTCTGATTTCAAATTGCTGCGGGGCTTGGTATCCTACGTCTTTTTTGACTTCGGACTACCTTTACGCCCTTTAGCGAAATCCTTCTTCAAGGCTACGGAAACAAGTCTTTTATAGGCAAAAGATTTACCTGAACCAGTTTTAAGATATTCTTCAAAATCTCTGGCTTGTTTTTCAGTTTCAAAAGCACAATACCATACTAATTTCCAGGGAATGTGTGGCTTAATGGATTTAACCTCTCCACTGTTGTGCATCTTTATTCTTGATTTCAAATCTTTTGCGAAACCGAAATAAAAAATATGAGATTTCTGACTTAACAAAATATAACAATAATACATAATGCTATTCCGTAGCCTTGGCGAAGGATAGCTGCGGGGCTTGGATTCGAACCAAGATTAGATGCTCCAGAGGCATCCGTCCTACCGTTAGACGACCCCGCATTGTTTTATATCTCCAAATACTTTCTAATGGCCATGAGGCTGGAAACCACACCCAGGCCAATTCCGGTAAGTAACTGAATTAAAAAGATAGTCCAGATATTGCTGAGAAAATATGTCCACATATCAAGCTCCGGAAATAAAATACTAATTTGGGAACCAAAAAACCAACAAACAAAAGTAAAAATTAAAAGAGAAATCAAGGCAGATAAAATTCCAAAGATGGTTCCCTGAAATAAAAATGGCCCCCTGATAAACCAGTTTGAAGCTCCAACCAGTCTTTGAATCTGAATTTCTTCTTGACCCTTCATAATAATCAATCTTATTGTATTAAACACCACTAAAAAAGAAAGAAAGACCAGTAAAACAGAAAAAACAATCCCGGATTTCTCCAAATTAGCGGTCAAAGAAAAGATTTTCTCGATAACAGGTTTTCTTTGATGATAATCCACTTTTTCAATTAAATAACCGAACAAAGAGTTATCCAGAAAATCAGAAACTGCTTCATATTGGGTTGGGTCAGAAGCTCTAATGTTTAAAGAAGCCAAAAAAGGGTTTCTTCCTACCTCTTCTAAGGAACGCATCAACACCGGATCTTCTTTGTGTCTTTGGATAAAATCTTGAAGGGCTTGCTCTTGAGAGACATATTTTACGTTTTGAACTTCGGGAATTTTAGACAGTTCTTCTTGGATATTTAGAATTTCTTGCTCTGTTGAGTTTTCTTTAAAGTAAACTGAAATGTCTACTTTTTCTTGAATACTGGAAATTAAAAAACTGCTTGCCTCTTTTAAAAGAAAAATTGAGGTGATTAAAGAAATTGTCAGAACCATAATAAAAACAGTGGCTGTTGCTGCTCCTCCATCCCGAAAAAGACCCTGCCAACCCCAACGAATTATTCTTTTTATAGAAACTAACATTTTGGTTTGAAATTTATAGTATGAATCTTCCTTTTTCCTGGTCTCTGATTATTTTTCCTTGCCCGAGAGTAATTACTCTTTTGCCAAGGGAATTAACTATTTCTTTATTGTGGGTAGCTAAAACCACAATTGTACCTAGTGTATTAATTTTTAATAAAAGGTGAATAATTTCAGAAGTGTTATAGGGGTCAAGATTACCGGTTGGTTCATCGGCTAAAATAACATCTGGTCGGTGGATTAGAGCTCGAGCAATAGCTACCCTTTGACGCTCCCCGGCTGAAAGTTCAGCTGGAAAATTTTGTGCTCTTTCAGTTAGACCAACAATCTCAAGAATCTTGGGAACGTCTTTTTCAATTTCTTGATTGCTTTTACCCAACACTTCCATTACATAGGCAATATTTTCATAACAGGTTTTGGAGGCAAGAAGTTTATAGTCTTGGAAAATAGACCCGATTCTACGCCGAAGTTCGGGTAATTTTTCTGGTCGAATCTTGTGAACATCTTGATTATCAAAAAAAACTCTTCCTCGAGTTGGCTTCTCCTGAGCTAAAAGCAATTTCAATAGAGTAGTTTTTCCTGCCCCTGACTTTCCTACGATTGAAACAAATTCTTTTTCATTGATTTTAAAAGACAAATCTTCTAAAGCGATGGTGTTTTCTAGATAAATCTTGGTAACGTTTTGAAATTTTATCATATTTTTTCTTTTAAATTTCACTTTTTATAGCTTTCAGTTCTGCCTTGATGAACTTATCTAAATTCCCATCTAAAACTCCTTCGGTGTCCGTTGTCTCAAAACCTGTTCTAAGGTCTTTTACTAATTTATAAGGATGTAACACATAGGACCTAATTTGGTTTCCCCAGGAAGCAGAAACTTTTTTACCTTTAATTTTGGCTAATTCTTTTTCTTGTCGGGCTTCTCTGAGCTTGAAGAGTTTAGCCACCAAAATCTCCATGGCTTTTTGACGATTCAATCCCTGGAGTCTTTCTAATTGACAGCTCACTTTAATTCCGGTGGGTAAATGAGTAATTCTAACAGCTGATTCTCTCTTATTTACATATTGGCCACCAGGACCTGAAGCTCTGAAAGTTTCTACCTCTAAATCTTCGGGTCTAATTTTAATTTCTGGCACCTCCTTTTCTGAAATCTTAGGAAGGACATCGACTAAAGCAAAGGAGGTATGACGAAGTTTTTGAGGAGAAAAAGGAGAAATACGGACTAATCGATGAACACCGGATTCTTTTTTTAAAAAACCAAATGTCCACTCTCCCCGTATTTCCAGAGTTACCGATTTTGTTCCGATTCTACCTTCCGGTCCCCCACCCTCGCCGAATGATTGCTGTAATACCTCTATTTTGTATCCCTTTCTTTGACAGTATCTTTCATACATTCTTAAAAGCATGGTTGCCCAATCTTGAGAGTCTCGACCCCCAGCCCCAGCTAAAATTGATAAGATGGCCCAGTTTTTATCATATTTGCCAGAAAGAAAAACCCGAAACTCTTTTTCCTCCAGCTCTTTTCCAAAACCCTCGATTTTCTTTTCTATTTTTTCCCCTTCTTTATCTGTTTTTAAATTATTTAAAGTCTGCTTAAGTTTCTCAAAGTCTTTTATCTCTTCTCTAAGATAGTTTAATTCCTGATTAACCTCTATTGCTCTTTTTTTGTCTTGCCAAAAATTTGCTTTTTGGGTTTCTTTTTCTAATTCTTTAACTTTTTTTTCTTTTTTGGCTAAGTCAAAGACGGTCCTCCAGCTTTAGGAGGCGATTTTCTAAATCTTTAATTTTTTCTTCAAGATTTTTCATATTATTTTTAAGAGCCGACGGTCAGATTTGAACTGACGACCTGAGCTTTACGAAAGCCCTGCTCTGCCACTGAGCTACGCCGGCAACAAAGAATTTATACAAATAGTTTTCCCGGGGACAGAAATTTTTCATCCATTCCATGGGCCCTGGCAACTGATTCAAAAGTAATTCTGCCTTTGGCGATATTTACCCCACTGCTGAAACTAGAATCAGCCAAAACAGCTCTCATGCCTTCTTGGGCATATTTTTTAATATATTCTCGGGTAGCTGAATTTAGAGCTCGAGTGGCTGTTGTCCCCACCATAGCTGGAATATTGGGGATGCCAATGACAATGATTCTTTTTCCAGACCTTGGAGCCTTTACTATGAAGGAGGGTTCGTGAATATTGGTGATTCGCGAAAACTCACAAACTCCTCCCTGGTCTATAGCAACATCACCTATTACCGTTCCTTCTTTCATTAGTTCCAAATCTTCATGTTTAATTAGTCTCTCAGCCCTTGCTCCGGGAATATAGATTGAGCCAATTATTATATCTGCTAATTTAAATCCTTGTTGAAGATTTTCTTTAGAAGACTCTAAAACTTGAACTCTCCCCCCAAAACAATTGGCCAGGGGTTGTAATCTTCTTTTAAGTTCTTCTCTTTTTTTATCTTTTAACTCCAAAATCATCACGCTTGCTCCGCGAGCAAGACTGCTATAGGCTGCATTTTCACCCACTACCCCTCCGCCAATAATTAATATCCTCCCGGCTTCTTGTCTTATCCTATTTATCATTTTATTCATAATTCCATCAGGTGAGCTCAGATAAACGCTGGCAATATCTACAATTTTTTGACCTGCTATTTCGCTCATTGGAGCTAAAAGAGGTTTTGTTCCATCTTCTAAAATAACTGTTTCGTAGGCAATAAAAACGCCTTTACTTTTAAGGGCTGCTTCCACTAAATTTTTACTGGCAGGGCTTGCTAGATGAAGATAAGTAAAAAGAGTGAGGTCGGGTCTTAGATATTTAAATTCATCTTCTTGGGGTTCTTTAACCTTGACCATTAGCTCAACGTTTTCCCAAACATCTCTAGCTTCTGGTAAAATTTTAGCTCCGGCCTCTTCATAATCTTTATCAGAAATTTGAGATAATCTTCCAGCATCTCTTTCTACATAGACCTGGTGACCGAGGCTCACCAGTTCTTTTATTGTTGTGGGAGTTAAACCCACTCGTGTTTCTGTTTTGTCTTTTATTTCTTTAACTGTACCAATTTTCATATTTTTATATTTTTATTTAATCAAGCGGGATACGGGAGTCGAACCCGCCTTTCAACCTTGGGAAGGTCGCGTTGAGCCACTCAACTAATCCCGCATTTTACTTCGTATCCATTCTAGCCAATTTTGAAAGTTCCAAAAACTTGATTCTTCTTCTTTTTTTAATTGTTCTTGTTCGGGAGGGATAATGACTACTTGGTTTTCGCCTTCTCTAATCAGACCTTGCTCTCGAGCTTGCTCTTCCCAATAACTTTCTTTACCTGTCTGGGAGATACCGGCTCGAAGCTGGGAATTTTTTTCCTCGAGCAGTTGAATTTCTTTCTCTAAACTTTCAATTTGAGTAAGAAGCTCAGCTCTTCTCTGATTTATTTTGATATTAAAAAAAACCAAAAGAGAAACTACCCCCAAAAGAAAGATTCCAATCAGAATCGAGCTTAAGAGGTTCTGATTTCCTCTTTTCTTTTTCTTCTTTTTTGCTATCATAGACTTGAACAGATTTTCTCTTTTAAAAAAATGAAGTTACAAAGAAAAAAAATTTTTAAATGGGTTTGGTTTATTGTGGTTTTTTTGGTAATTTTAAGCACAGTAATTCTTTTACTGTCTCCTTTGTTTTGAGCGAAGCGAGAAACAAGGTCCTAACGAGCCAAAAACAAGGTACGGTTCTTATTCTAAATAATTTTTGAATGATTTTCAACCCCTCTGGGCGCCAAGCGCCCTTTTCTTTTTATAATCGGGTTAATCCCTGAACATCTCCAAAAATACGCTGTTGGGGATAATAACTCTTCCTGTTTCTTTAAGTCTTTTCTTGCCTCTTTTTTGTTTTTCTAATAATTTTCTTTTTCTGGTATAGTCTCCACCATATAAAGGAGCAGTTACGTCTTTTCTTCTAGCTCTTATTGTTTCTCGAGCGATAATCTTTCCCTCAAGAGCAGCTTGAAGAGGAACGGAGAAAAGTTGGGGAGGAAGAATCTCTTTTAGCTTCCGAAGAATTCTTTTGCCTTCGGAAAATACTTTTTCTTTAGGAACAATTTTAGAGAAAGCCTCTTTTTTTTCTCCGGCAATTAAAATTTCTAACCTGATTAAATCTGCCTTTCTGTATCCCAGAAATTCATAGTTCATTGAGGCGAAACCCTGAGTTGCTCCTTTGAGTTTATCGTAAAATTCAACAATTATTTCTCTAAGGGGAATTTCATAAAATAAAAGGAGTTTATTGGAAAGAAGATATTTAGTTTCTACGTGCCTCCCCCCAGATTGTTTCAGAAGTTCCAATACTGGGCCCAAAAATCTTTGGGGGGTAATAATTTCTAACTTCACCCAGGGTTCCTGTGCTTCCTTAATTTGAGCTTTCTCTGGCCAATCACTGGCTGAATAAATAAACTTTTCTTTATCTTTGAAATCAATAATCTTACAAGAAACTTGGGGATTAGAGATTATCAGATTTAAGCCGAACTCCCGGCGAAGTCTTTCGGCAGTGATTTCCGTGTGAAAAGAGCCCAAAAATCCACAACGAAAACCTCGCCCCAATGATTCTTTCTTTTCAGGTTCAAAAGAAAAAGAGGGGTCATTCAGTTTTAACTCTGTTAGGCCTCTTTTTAATAAATCAAAATTGTCTGAATTTTCAGGATAGAAACTAGCAAAAACCATGGCTTTTGGCTCCTGGTAACCTGGCAGGGGTTTTACTGGCTGGCTCGGGGCTTGGGAGCCCGGGTGACTAATTATAGTGTCGCCTACTCGCACTTTTTCGGGTTCTTTTATGCCAGTAGCAATATATCCCATTTCACCAACTGTCAATTTTTCTTTGATAGTAAGCTCTGGACTAAAAATTCCAACCTCCTTTGTCTCTCCTTTAACTTTATTAGCCATCAGGTAAAAATTTTGACCCCTTTTAATTTCACCGTCAAATACTCTAACATAGGCTAACACTCCTTTGTAAGGGTCGTATTTTGAATCAAAAATCAGAGCACGAAAGACTGTCCTTAACTCTCCCTTGGGAAATGGTATTTTTTTAATTATTATTTCCAGCAGTTGCTTAGTGTTGGTGCCGTGTTTGGCTGAAATTAAAAAAACTTCTTCTTTTGGAATCTGAAACAGAAAAGCCAGCTCTTCTTTTGTTTCTTCAATTTTAGCCTGGGGAAGGTCAATCTTATTCACAACTGGTATTATTTTTAATTTTTGTTTTTGAGCTAATTCCAAATTATAGATGGTTTGGGCCTGAATGCCCTTGGTGGCATCAACCAATAAAACCGCCCCTTCAACTGCAGCTAAACTCCTTGATACCTCATAATTAAAATCTACGTGCCCTGGAGTATCAATTAAATTAAGAATATAGGGTTTAGAATTAAAGCGATAGCTCATTCTGACAGGTTGCATTTTAATGGTTACTCCTCTTTCCCTTTCCAAGTCCATCATGTCCAGATAACGGGGTCTCATCTTTTCTGGAGGGATGGTTTTTGTCAATTCCAAAAATCTATCTGCTAAGGTAGATTTTCCGTGATCAATGTGAGAAATTATAACGATGTTTCTAATATTTTGAGTAGAGCGAGAAGTGTCTTGGAGTGAAGTAGAAAGCATATTTTTCATTTCTTCTCTTCAAATTAAGAAATTTACAAGGGACGGGTATCTGTTAGTTTTTTAAGAAGGAAAACCAAAAGTAAAATACACTGAAAAATAGAAGATAAAGAAAAAGCTAAAGGTAATCCCAAAACCTCAATTTGTTCAATACCCTCCATTTTAAAAAATTCTTTAAACAGAAACTGAAAGTAATTTGGAGATTTCAAGAGTTCAACAAGGGTAAAGCTTAAAATAATATTTAAGGTAACGGCAAAAATAGTAATCAAAGTTGGGGTTTTAGTATCTTGAAGAGCAAAAAAAGTCCGCAAAATCAAAGGAATAACACTGGCTGCCCAAAGACCCAAACAAAAAAGGCCCAGAGAAGCAGCTGTAAGTCTTACTGCCACATTACTAAATTGGCTGGTTCCCAAAATCAAAGCTCCTAACTGAGAAATGATTATTATTATCTGGGCTTTTAAAATAAAAATTAAAAAACTAATGGGAATAATTAAAAAGAGTATCTTTCTGAAAACCGAGAAAAAAATACCCACAAACTCTTCTTTTTTATCTTTAGCCCCGGTTGCAGCAAGTCTAGGAAAACCAGCCACCGCCCAAGAAATTCCAATAATACCAATTGGAAAATACTGAATGTTGTTAGCAAGGTTAAAAATGGTAATCGACCCCGAAGACAACATAGAGGCAATGGCGGTCATAAAAATTAAGTTTATTTGCTGAGCTGCCATTCCAAAAATTCTCGGAACCATTAAAGTAAAAACTCTTTTTAATTCTGGAGTCTTAAAATCAAAAATTGGTTTGTATCTAAATCCGCAGCTAATTGCTGAGGGGATCTGAATAAAAAAATGAAGGGCGGCTCCCAAAATTACTCCCAGGGCCACTCCCAGAATCCCAAAGTAAGGAGAAATAAAAATTATACCTAAAACTATACCTAAGTTATATAAAATTGGGCAGATACTATATACTAAAAATCGATTAAAATATTGCAAAATTCCAGAAAAAATAGAAGATAAACCAAAAAAAATCGGACTTAAAAACATCAAGCGGGTAAGCAATATTGTCTGGGTCCTTTGTTGAAAATTAAAACCAGGGGCTATTAGTCTTATTATCGAAGGAGTAAAAATAAAAAGGGCCAAACAAAGAAAGATTAATAAAAATAAAAAGATGTTGAGGGTATTGTTAGTAAACCACCAGGCCCTTTGTTTTTCTTTAGAGTAGGTTTCGGAAAAAAGCGGTAGAAAAGCTACAACAATGCCTCCCCCAATTAAAACATTGTAAACTAAATCCGGAACTCGAAAGGCAGTAAAATAAACATCTAAATCAGGACTGGCTCCAAATTTAGCCATTAAAAGCCCATCTCTTATTAACCCTAAAACACGACTAATTAAAGCTGAGATACCTAGAATCAGCGCTCCCTCGGCTATTGATTTGGTTTGAAAGTTTGAAAGGCGATTCCACATAAATTTTAATTTATTTTAGTATTTTATTATTAGTTTCACAAATGCTAAAAATGTGCGGAAATTTTTCCTGCACAAATAAAAAAGCTCAAGCAGGCAATAAGCCGAATTCTGTTCCCCGCACCACATGGTGCCGGGCGGCAATCATCTGTCTAGCCCCTCGATTACTCTCGGGGTCTTGCGAACGACTTTTACATTTGGGCAAATCCGGAGATTGCCAAAACGTTTGTTCTTGCACCCGATAAGGATTTAGCCGTTTCACCCCAGGGATTTCTCCCTAAGCTCGCCCGCCTCTACTAAAGTTTTGGCGGGCGCCCTTGCGCTTTCGCGCTCGGGCGTCTCTGTTCGCACCTCTACCATTGCTGGCGACGGCTGTTAGCCGCTATCTTTTTTGATTCGCCAACTAACAAAAGCTAATTGACGAAAAATGGTGTTCGGACTTTCCTCCCCTCCTTCGCTGAAAGCTACGGAGGAGCGATTGCCTAAACTGCTTGAGCAAGTATATTCTAACAAAACAAAAGAAAAAGTCAATATTAGATAAAAAAGAAGACGGAAAAATTTCCGTCCTGTTGCTTATAAAAAGAAAGGGGAGAAATCAAAGAAGATAGAAGGGTTTTTTATTTTCAATATTCACCTTGGCAAAGGCGAAAAAGTTTTTTAGTCCCCTCCATTTTTCGTCTAACTCCAAATTGGAATCGAATTCGCCAGATGCTTCTATTTCTCTCCAGATATTACAGGTACATTGACTAATAATCAGTGAAACAAGCTCGAGAGCGTTTATTTTAAATTGGTCTCTTTTTTCTTCGTTGTCAAGGTTGTTTAGCCTTTCTTGTGTTTTTTCAAACACCTGCCAGATGCCTTTTATACCCTCTTCTCTTTCAAAGGGAATTTTCTTCCAATTTAAGCCAAACTCGTCTAGGTCATGGTTCACTTTTTTTCTTTCCCCCTTATTTTAAAGGAGCGATTTTATTTTAAGACATTTCAGTAAAAAATCAATATATCAAAATAGTTTCTGAGACCTGGCTTCTCGGTCTAAAACTTCGTTAACCAAACGGTCAGCTTCTTTGTTTTTGTCCCGGGAAATAAGCCGAAATTTAACCTTTTTAAAATCTAATTTTAAATTCCAAGTCTTGAGAAACAGGGATTGAATTTTAGGTTCTAAAATTTTATATTCGCCTTTTAACTGTTTAATTAATAATTCCGAATCTGTCCTTAATTCCGCCTCAGAATTTTTAGTTAATTTTTTTCCAAAAAGCTGTTTAAATTTTTTTAGGGCAAAAATAACAGCCTTATACTCAGCTTCGTTATTGGTTATGTTTTCCCCTAAAAATTCTGAATACTTTTTAATAATCTGACCTTTCTCATTAAAAAATAAAATTCCAATTGCCCCGGGCCCTGGATTGCCCCTAGATCCCCCATCTGTATAAACAATGATTTTTTTCATAATTTGAGCGAAGCGAAAATTATCCCTAGAGGTATAATTTGAGCGAAGCGAAAATTATCCCTAGAGGTATAATTTAAAATATTTTATGAGACACTCTTTAAATTTTATCAGGTTTTGATTTTTTATTCTAAAGCCGGCAGCGGGAGGATGTCCTCCGTAGGTTTTTAAAAGTTGATGACAACCAATCATTGCCTTCACCCCATCCATGTTAGAGGGAACCCTAACGGCTCCAGCAGATTCTTCTTGCCCTTTCTTAAACAGAAAAACGGGTTTTATATATTTTTGACAAATCCTGGAAGCTGCCGGACCCAATAAAATCAGGGGCCAGGTTTTGTCTCCTTCGAAAATAATTTTTTGAGATTCGTCTATTCTTTCTTCTATTTCTTTTGTTACTCTTTTAATTTCTTCTTTTCTTATTTTTGCTCTCTTTATTAAATTTTTAGCTTTCTTTTGGGATTCTTCCGAATCTTTTTCTATTAAAAGCAGATAGGTCTCGTTTAAGTGATTTTTGGTTAAACCTGAATTCAGGGGAGAAATAATTTTCTGGCGTACTTCGCTTAGGTTAAAATTCTTAAATTGGTTAATTTTCATTAAACTTTTTAACCCCTCTCTTTTTGTGAAATCAAGCGCTAAAATTCCCTCTCTGACTAACTTTTCGTTCTCATCACGAAGAGCCATTTGGTCAGCCAGAGTAGCAATAGCTACTAATTCTAAAAATTTCTCGGGCCTAAAACCTTTCCCAATGCTGGAAAATAAAACTTTTGATAACTTATAAACAATGCCAGCGGTGGCTAATTCCTTAAAGGGATACTTATCTCCTCTTTGTCGTGGATTACAGATTAGGGAAGCTTCGGGAACTTCAGGAAGCATCTTATGATGATCGATAATTAAAACCTCAAAACCCATATCTTTTGCCATTTTTACCTCTTTAACATTCCCTACTCCGCAATCTAAAGTAATAAAAAGGGCTGGGGAATATTTAGACAATATCTTGAGAGCCTTTTCGTTAATTCCGTATCCTTCTTTTTCTCTGTCTGGGAAATAGACCCTAACGATTCTGGCTTCCAATTGCTCTAAACTTTCTTTTAAAACAATAACTGATGCTATTCCATCGGGATCAGCATCACCATAAAGAATTATTTTTTCTTTGGACTGAACCGCTTTTAAAATTCGGTTGGCAACCTCCCTTAGGTTTTTAATGGTTCGACTATGCTCACTACGAATTCGACTGAGCTCAGCCGAACATCTTTTCCTGAGCGAAGCCGAAGGATTAATTTCAGCTTTCATTTTTTTTATTTTTTTAAAGCTTCCAATCCTGGTAATTTTTCGCCAGATAAAAAATCGAGCATAGCCCCACCTCCTGTAGAAACATGGTCAATTTTCTCTAACACCCCAAACTTACCAACCGCAGAAACAGTATCTCCTCCACCCACTATAGTAAAAGCAGGATAATTTTTGATAACAGCCCTGGCTATTTCTCGAGTACCTGCTTCAAAGGGTTTTTTTTCATAAACCCCCATGGGACCATTCCATAAAATCATTTTGGCTTCTCTTATAATCCTGGAAAAAACCTTAATCGTTTCGGGGCCAAGGTCATAGATTTCCTCATCTTTGCGGACCAAACCCGGAGCTGCCTTTCGAAAATAACCCTCTTCAATACCTTTTTCCATATCTGCTAAAGATATGATACTGTCAATGGGAAGATGAAGCTTGGAATCAGTGAGTTGGATTCTTTCAATCCTATCTAAAACTTCTTTTTCCGGCAGAGGTTTTCCAACGCAAACCCCCTTTGCTCTCAAAAAAATATTAGAAATTTCTCCTCCCAAAAGTAAGTGGTCAGCCTTTTTTAAAAATTGCTCGATTGTTTTAATTTTAGTGTCTATTTTTACTCCTCCAATTATCACTACCAGGGGATGCCATGGTTCTTGCAAAACTTTAGAAAGAATTTTTATTTCTCTGGCAAGTAATGAGCCGGCGCCCGATGGTAAGTATTTAGTTATGCCCACGACCGAAGCGTGAGCTCTATGACAAACCGCAAAGGCATCATTAAAGTAGAAATCAGCTAATTGAGCCAGCTCTTTGGCGAAATTTAAATCTCCTTCTGTTTCTTCTCTATAAAATCTTAAATTTTCCAACAGAATTACTTTGCCGGGCTTTGTTTTTTTAACTTCTTTGGCGATATTTTTGCCAATACAACCTGGCAAAAATTTTATCTCTTCTTTCAGTAATTCGCTCAACCTTATTGCTACAGGCCTAAGGCTGAACTGTTTCTCTCTTAATCTTGAGTCTTTGGCTTCTTCTGGTCTCCCCAGATGGCTCATTAAGATTATTTTGGCTTTTTTTTCTTTTAAATATTTAATAGTTGGAAGAGTTTTCTCAATTCTAAAATCATCTAAAATATTGCCTTTTTCATCGAGGGGTACATTGAAATCACATCTCACCAAAACCGTTTTTTCTTGCAAATCAAAGTCTCTTAGGGTCTTCATTTTTCTATTTTTTTTAAAGATTCCTCTAAAACCTTTTTTAACTCTTTCAAATTTACTTCTTTCCTTTTCTTTTTTTTCTCGGTTGGTTTTTTGGTAGAAGAAAAGGAAACAACATCACTCCCAACAGCTTCTTTCAAAGAAACGGACTGGGTCTTTTTTTCTACACCCGCTCTTTCTTCTTCTCCTTCTTTCTTCTTTTTCTTAAGACAAGATTTACAGTAAACCGGACGGGTACCATCTGGTGGAAAAACCACTTTTGTCCATTTTCCGCATGAAGAACATTGGGCGTCATATAAAACCGGAGGGCCGGTTTTTGGTTTCTCTTCAAATTTTAAGAATCCCACCCAGCGATTAATTTTTTCTTCAACAATGGCTCTTTTGGTGCCATATCTTTCTTGTGAAACCTTAATAATTTTGTCTTTATTAGACGCTTCGACAGGTTCAAAGGGAGCTAAAGTTTGAGCAGAAAATGGTCGCCCGGCTATTCCCTCAATCATTAATTTTAGGTAAATATTATACTTGGTAAGATTGACCAAGTCTTCAGCTATAAACTTGGGAGCGAATTCTTTTTCTAAAAATTCGGAGTCTTCAGCTCCCACCCGAAAGGCAATTATGGTTCCAACGTTTCCAAAAACAGCATCTCTCACACTTTCTTCCATTTGGGCAACGTATTGATGACCCAGGATTAAAGAAAGTCTATATTTCCTTGCCTCAGACAAAATATTAACAAAAGCCTCTGTGGCGAAATTTTGAAATTCATCAACATATAAGAAAAAATCTCTTCTTTTTTCTTCTGGAATATCAACCCGGGACATGGCAGCTAGCTGTAATTTAGTAATTAAAAGAGCTCCCAATAAAAGAGAATTGTCTTCTCCTATTTTACCTTTTGATAAGTTCAAAATTAGAATTTTTCCTTCATCCATTACTTTTCTCATATCAATTTTCGATTTCACCTGACCAATAATATTTCGAACTAAGGGAGAGGAAATAAATTGACCCACTTTATTTTGAATAGCAGCGCTAGCTTCTACTTCATATCTTTGAGTATAGCGGGCAAATTCCTTCACCCAGAAAGACTTGACCATGGGGTCCGTTACACTATCAACCACCTTCTTTCGATAGTCGAGGTCAGCTAACATTCGATTAATGCCCAATAGAGTAGAGCCCGGGTATTCGAGAAGAGCTAAAATACAATTGTTTAAAATGTATTCCATTCTGGCCGACCAAACATCGGGCCAGATTTTTTTGAAAACACCCATGAGGCCAGAAGCTACTAAATGCCGATGATCAGCTGTTACCTGTTCCATTACATTAAAACCTAAGGGGTAATCCACATCAGCCGGATTGAAATAAATCACATCGTTTACGCGCTGAGAAGGTACGAAATCCAATAGTTTTTCAGCTGCTTCACCATGGGGGTCAATGAAACCCACTCCTCTACCTGCCTGAATATCCTGGATGGCCATATTCTCCATCATTGCGGTTTTTCCCATGCCTGTTTTTCCCACCAAATAAACATGCCGACGCCTATCATCGGTTTTAATTCCGAAGCGCTTTCTTTCGTTCCGAAAAGTAGTTTCACCAAAAAAAACTATTTCGTTATTGTTCATGGTTCTACGAATCGCTAATTTTTCTAAATATATGAATAAGTTTAGGCAATTATTCAGTTGGTAGACCCGGAGGCGGTCCTCCTTTTTTAGCCTCAATTGGGGTTATGGCAGGAGTTACAGCTTCAATTTTGGCTGGAAAGTGATAAAGAGTAGCCAATTCTTCACTATTTAAGATAATGGTGCCTCTAATGCCAGGACCTCTCGGGGCTAAACCAAAAGGCCAGAAAGGCACCCCGTCTTCTGTTCTGGGAAACAAAGAAGGAAGTCTTTCAATATAATTTCTAAATTGCTTTCGTTTCCTTAAAAATAATCTTCGCTCCTTAAGCCAATAATGAATTCTGGTTCTGGTTGGCCCCCAGAACACAAGACTATTTAAGTTTTCGGTCATAAAATGGTTAAAGTAAGACCTGATAATTTTATAATTACCACGATTATGGGGCTCTTTTCTTTTATAAAGATAGACAATTCTTATCCAGGTTCTGAAGCCCTGTTTGGAAATCTTATTTTCAACTCCTTTTAAAACTTCTCTCTCCCCCGGAGTAAGTCTTAACTCTGGCGCTATTAAACCTACTTCTTCTTTTGGAGGAGGAGTGATGGTTCCTGTAATCAAGAGGTCAGCAGCTTCCCGCCAGACAACCCTGGCTGGTTTTTCAGCGGGTCTCTTGGCTAGTTGATTAGCTATTTTTTTTCCTTTAGTAATCCAGGGGATATCTCCATTGGTAATTGGGGCAGCTACAATTTGAAACCAGAGCTGCTCAGCCGGTTTTAATTTTGCCATTGCTTCCAGGAGAGAATCTAGGGGGTCGAGTCTTTTCTCTTCTTTAATTATCTCTGGTCTTTCTTCAAAAAAAGCCGAATAGGTCTTGAATGGCAAAATATCATCTTTCATGGTGCTGTAATCTTCGCTATAAAGGTCCCATTCTGCATTGGGAACGTCCTGGGGAACCTGCCTTGTATAATCATCAACCACTGAAATCTCAATTTCAGGATAATGAGAATAAATGGTAGCCTCAATCATATCGCGCCAAACTGCCAAGATTCTCATATAAAAATGAATTTTTCCTCCAATGCTTGCCATTTCAAAAGACATCCAGTAAGGACCCTTGATTAACTCTCCCTCACACCATCTTTCTCTCCAATTGGCGCCATCATAAATACCCCAAAGGACATTAATAATGTCTTCCATTGCCCGAAAGGGTTTTAAAATTTCTTTTGGAGGTTTAATTTCTAACAATATCCATTTTTGCTTTTTATACCACATCTCCCATCTTATCCACCACAAATATATTGTTTTAAAGGGGAAAACAAGAATTATGGGAAGGAAAAACCACCACCAATTTTTTAAAAATAATAATATAATTGTCAAAAGAGTCATTTAAAAAAGATAGATTGTATTAAATTAAACCAATATTCCCAATTTTCCCGAATAAGAAAGAATATTCCCAGGGCCAGGAAACCTATCAAAAGAAAAGCAAGGCCATAGATAGCGCTTAGCATTAATCCTATTATATGCCTTTTTTCAGGATGCATTGGTCTTGACCATAAAGAACAAAGATAAAAAAAGACCAAGAAAAAAACAGCAGTAAAAGAGAGTAAAATTTTCGCACCTGTGTCAAAGGTTATCATTATTTCTTGAGAAAGTATTTTCCCCGAGAGTTTCTTAAAAAATATTTATTATTACTCAAATTAAGCAATATAGTATTTTCTTTCACAATACGTCTTTTACGAGCTTCTTCTAAAATTTTTTCTCGCGAAAGCGGCTTTCCAACTTCTTTTAAAATTCTCGTAATCACATCTTTAACGGTCCCTGGTTGGTATCCCCATTCTTTTAAAGCATAAAGACCCCGACCAACTAAAACGAATCGGGGGTCACGGATTAGTTCATTATGAACGGTTGAAACTAGGGCTTGAGGAGAAATTAAATTGGCCACCTCAGTAAAGTGAAGTGGTCTTTTTTCTTTTTTAAAAACTAAATAAGCTTTGTCTTTTACGCCACGAGGATTTATTTCTGGCCATTCTCTTAAGCCGAATTTCCCCTCGGGTCCCTGTTCAATTAATTTGGAGACCTCAAGGTAAGAAAAAAGAGCTTGGGGATTTAAAGAAAAAGGAGGATTATATTCTTTAAGGCCCAGGGGTTGATTGCTGGTTAAAAGTTTATTATAGAAATCTTCAATAACTTGCTGGGCGGTTTTTAAAGAATGATTTTCTATTGTCCAGAGGGAATGAAGGTTTTGGTTTTCTGAAAATCTCTCAAATCTATCGGATAAGTTTAGCAAGAAAAAAACATGGGGGTTAAATTTTTGACCTCCCAATTGAGAAAGCAAAGGTTCTTCTTTTTTTAAATTACCAAATTCCTTTAAAGATTGATTAAAGTATTGAAAAATTTTTTGATGTTTTTTTAATCCGGGGCTTAACCTTAAGATTCCGTCCATTTCTATCTGGCGCACCCTTTCTCTGGTTATACTATAACTCTCTCCGATGGCCTGCAAGGTTTCTCGTTGGCCAGCCTTTAAACCAAAACGTCGCGAAAGAACATCTTTCGTTCGGCCTGGCAAGTCTTCAAGAAGTTCGGAACAAATTTTTGAATAGTTAAATATCATTTTTTTTATTTAAGCACGCTTTAATAAGGATGTCAATTCCGTTACCCTTTAAATTTATCAGCCATATTTGGGCCAACAACATTTTTTATATTTCATTGGCTTTCCATTTTTTGGGTTTATTTTACCACAGGGACAGGGATCATTTCTGCCCACTTTTTGGCTGGGTGGTGGTCTTTTGGGAGAGGATTTTGGTAGAGAAGTTGATGCTGGAGCCGAAAGAGAAGAATCTTCTGGGAGTCGGGGCTTTATCCTTGCTTTTAAAATTGTATTGACAATCGCTGAATCAATGGTTGCCAAAAGTCCTTGAAAGAGTTTATGACTCTCTCTTTTATATTCAATCAGAGGATCTAATTTACCATAAGCCCTTAATTTAACAGAATCTCTTAAAGAATCCATATTCTCTAAATGCTCTATCCAAAGCATATCGAGAGCTCTCAAAGAAATAATTTTTTCAACCTCTCTCATATTATTTTCTCCGAGCTCTCTTTCTTTTTTTAAATAATCCTCCTTACTTAAACCCTGTGCCTGAACCAATTGCAGGATATGGTTTCTTAAGCTGTTTTTATTTTTGGGGTCTGGGTTTTGAGACCTTTCCAAAATCTCTCTTCTTTTTTTGTAAATAATTTCTCGATGTTTATTAAGAACATTATCATACTCCAAAAGATGTTTTCTTAAATCGAAATTAAATCCTTCTATTTTTGCCTGGCTGGCTTCCACTCCTTTTGAAACCAAACCTGCTTCTATTGGTTCGTCTTCAGGAATTTTTAAAGCCGACATTAAAGACTGAACTCTTTCTCCTCCAAAAATCCGCATTAAATCATCTTCTAAAGAAATAAAAAATTGAGAAGAACCAGGGTCTCCCTGTCTACCTGCTCTTCCTCTTAATTGATTGTCGATTCTCCGGGCCTCGTGGCGCTCGGTACCAATAACATGGAGGCCTCCTAATTCTTTTATTTTTTGAGCTTCCTGAAAATTTGGAGGATTTCCTCCCAAAACAATATCTACTCCTCGACCCGCCATATTGGTAGCTACTGTCACTGCTCCTAATTTTCCTGCCTGAGCAATAATTTCTCCTTCTTTCTGATGGTTTTTGGCATTTAAAACCTGATGAGGAATTCCTTCTTTTTGAAAAAACCGAGAGAGCTCTTCATTTTTTTCAACCGAGCGAGTTCCAACCAAAACTGGTTGACCTAATTTATATCTTTTTCTTATATCTTCAACAACGGCCCTCAGTTTACCGGTATTGGTTTTGTAAACCTTATCAGGCCATGATTTTCGAATCAGAGGTTTATTGGTGGGTATAATTACGACATCCAAATTATAAACTTTATCAAATTCTTCGGCTGAGGTGACGGCAGTTCCTGTCATACCAGCTAATTTTTTATACATTCTAAAAAAATTCTGAAAGGTAATAGAAGCTAAAGTAACGGATTCAGCCTGAATTCCTACTCCCTCTTTGGCTTCAATTGCCTGATGAAGACCGCCCGACCAGCGCCGGCCAGGCATCAATCTGCCGGTAAACTCATCTATAATAATTACCTGACCATCTTTGATAGCATAATCTCTATCTTTTTTAAAAAGAGTTTGAGCTTTTAAGGCTTGTTCTAAGTGATGTAAATACCTCATTCCTTTTTGTTCATAAATATTTTTCACTCCTAAAATATTTTCCACCCTATCCACCCCCTGTTCGGTTAGGGTAGCAACTCGCATTTTTTCATCAATCTCGTAATCTTTTTGGAGTGTTAATTTGGGAATAATTTTAGCAAACTCTTGATACCACTCTGAACTTTTTCTATCTGGTGCTGAAATAATCAGAGGAGTTCTAGCCTCATCAATTAAAATCGAATCAACCTCATCAATAATGGCATAGTTAAAGCCTCTCTGAACCTGATCTTTTAAATTATAAACCATGTTATCTCTAAGATAATCAAAACCAAACTCGTTATTTGTTCCATAGGTAATATCAGCGTCATAGGCTTCTTTTCTGCTGCAAGGACTTAAAAAATCTTCGACAACATAAAAGCCCCCCAAACTATCTCTCATCTTTTCGACTTGGTCGGGGGGTTTTTTGTATTCCGGATCATATAAAAAAGATTGCTGATGATTGAGACAACCTATGCTCAGGCCGAGAGCATGATAAATTTGCCCCATCCAAACTGTATCTCTTCTGGCTAAATAATCATTAACCGTAACTAAGTGAACGCCTTTTTCCTCTAAAGCATTTAAATAAAAAGGTAAAGTGGCTGTCAGGGTTTTTCCTTCTCCGGTAACCATTTCAGTTATTTTTCCCTGGTGCAAAACAATTCCGCCCATTAACTGGCAATCATAATGACGCTGACTCAATGTTCTTTTGGCAGCTTCTCTGGCTATAGCAAATGCCTCTGGTAATAAATCGTCAAAATTTTCTCCCCTCTTTAACCTGTCTTTAAATTCTTTCGTCTTCTCTTTTATCTCCTCATTGGAAAATTTCTCAAATTCATTTTCGAGCAAGTTTATCTTTTGAACCGTAGGTTTGATTTTCTTTAAATATCTTTCGTTAGCATCTCCTAAAATTTTAGTTAAAAATCGCATATTTTTATTATATATTCACAAAAGGATTAAAAAAAGAAGGAGCTTTAGGGGCCCCTTTAAAAGAATTTAGGTCTTTAAAATAAAAGAAGCGAGATAAAACACTATTCCCTTTTCGTCTTCCCAGATTTCCCTAAAAATCCTTTTCTGAAAAGAAGGCAGGATCTTTTCGTAGAAAGCTATGGCTTCCTCCTCATCTTCACCCGTCTCAACTAATAAACCCACTACTCTAAAGCCTTCTTTTGACCAGAGGTTTTTTACCTCTGATAAAGAAGCTTCAATAAGATTTTTGCCAATACCCTGTCTTTGATTTTCGCTTCGGACAGCAATTGTCGAAATTTCAAGTAAAACTTCTTTATTTCTTACCTCGTAGGGACTCAAAACAATAAAGCCCACAATGGTACTGTCTTTCTCAGCCACAAAGCACTGAGGAGCAAAAGGTCCTTTGCCCTCCACCCAGCTCCTCATCTGTTCGGAGGTGAGCTCCGGGTATAGTTCTTTTTGTTCGATGGTTAGGGTTTCTTTTATCTCATCCTCTTTCATTTTTCTGATTCTCATTCAATCACCTTGTCTGTTTTTGAGCTGTCTTTATTTTACTAATCTTTTCAAAAAAGTCAAACAGAGACCCGTCCTCTGTAAATTCATTTTTTAAGTTTATAAAAGAAAAGTGGTGGTTTGTTCCATCATTTTCGTCCCCATTTTTTTTGAACTATAGTCAGTATAATTTCTTTCTTTGTTTGGGTCCAAAAATTGCTGAAGCAAAATGAATTTCCGGAGTATAATACTTTGTTTTAATTTTTAGTTTTTTATATTTTTTTCTAATTTTTTGAAGAGTAAATTTTTCGAAATCAGTTTTTTTGGAACCGAAAGAAAAGGTATGCTCATTAAAGGGAAAGCAACCAACAAATGCTTTATGAACCCTAAAATAAGGAAAAATTTTTTTTAATCTTTTCCTAGCCCTCTTGGCAAATTTCTCTTCAATGTAGGCTGTTTGAAAAGAGGCTATTCCTTTTTCTTTTAGAGCACGGAAAATGTCTCGATAAAATAACTTTGTCCAAAGAGTTAAAGAAGGGCCGGTGGGATCAGTTAAGTCGTTGATTATAACATCGAAAAAATTCTTGTATCCCTGAATGTATTTGAGGGCATCTTCATAAAATATTTTTAGTCTTTTATCTTTAAAGGCTCCCCTCGAAACTGTTGGCAGATATTTTTTTGAAACCTCAACTATTTTTTTATCAATATCAACCAGATAAATTTCCTTGACCGGATGTTTTACCACCTCTCTTAAAACCCCACCGTCTCCACCTCCGATGATTAAAGCTTTTTTGGGATTCTGACAATAAAACATAGCGGGCTGGACTAACATTTCGTGATAAACCGCCTCGTCTTTTGTTGAAAGTTGAATCAAACCATCTAAAGCCAAAACTCTTCCAAACTCTTTGGTCTCGAAGATTTCGATTTTTTGAGATTTACTTTTGCCAGAAAATATTTCTTTTTCAATAACAAAGCCCCAGTTAGAAGTTTGGGGCTCGCCTAATTTGAAATCCTCAAAAAACCATTTTTTCCCAAAAAGAAATTTCTTTTTCATTATAACTCTCCCCTCTTTATTTCCTTTAATTCAACTCTTTGGGGCTGAAACACTTCTTTAAAATAATCCAAGCTTTTGTAGGGAAAGGTTTTCTCACCACAGGTAAAGATATCAATAGCCAAGTAATCATGCTCTGGCCAAGAATGAAGAGCAATGTGAGATTCGGCCAATAAAACAACCCCAGTTATTCCCTGAGGTGAAAATTTATGAATTATTACTTTTAAAGGAGTGTTGCCTCCTTTCTTGGCAGCTGAAATTAAAGTCTCCTCAATCTTTTTTGAGTCATCGATTATTTTGCCACCCCAAAACTCGGCAATCAAATGAATGCCGGCGTAGGTTAATTTTTCTTTTGAGTTGGTGACCCATTTTATGAGTCTCTTTGCTTTGGTAATCATGGTTTTTGGTTAATCGCTTACCCCGTAGAAGAATTCGTTTGTAAAGCAGATCTAAATTTCTCTGCGGGGCCCACCCTGAAAAAGCTTGATGCTCTTTCGGGTTTTTCTGCCCACCTATTCACCAAAAACTTGAATGTTTTGGTAAATGGGCGACTAAAAACAAAGAGTTAAACAAAAAGCGATTAACGATTACTTTTTAATGTTCTCTTATATACGTTTATTATAATATAACTATAATTTTTTATCAAGTCCCCTCTTCTCTAATTCTTCCTTTGCGATAAAATCTGGCCTGAGAAGAAATTTTTAATTCTTTTCTAGCAATTCTGGCTCTTCTTTTTATCAGAGTGATTGCTTTTTCTTTGTATTCTTTAAGCTCGCGCTGCAATTCATCCTTTACTTCGGTTATTGCTAACTTTAAATCTTTGGCTTTGGCTGTAGACCGCAAATTTTTTTTAGGAAACTTCAACTGGCACTCTGCCCAAAAAAATGGACCTTTTCTGTGATGCAGAGTTGTCTTTCCCACCTCCACCCAGGCTTCTATTCTTGGCTTTCCTCTTCCAAAGAAATGATTAAAATATTCTTCGCTATAAAAAATTTTTATAAATCTTTCGAGAGAATCTATTTTTTCTCTAATAAATTTGTTGAGAGCTGGTGTTAATTTGATATTTTTTGTTTTAATAATAATCTTCATTGGAAATAATAATGTTAAAAATTTAAAAGTTCTTAATGAAACCAACCCCGCACATCAATTAATGTTGTGCGAGGTGGTCGAAAGCATTTTTTCTAACAATCGAAACCTCTTTCTTTATCTTTTCTTTCTTTTTGCTTTCTTCTTCTTTTTCTTTGCCATGACTTTAAAAATTTTTAAAGATTGGACAAATAGTCGACCACTATTTGCAAAAAATTTCTTATTATTTTATTTTTTCATTTTATAAGATACTCTGTCAAGTCCTTTTGAAGATTTTTTTAAAAATTTTCTAAAAATTTGCAAAACCATTCAAAGTTTTCTAAAAAGTCAAGGGTTTTCGAAACCAAGATACTGTATTTCTTCTTCTAATTCGATAGCAAATTTCTTTTTTACTTCTTTTTTTATTAATTCTATTAATTTTTTAACATCTCCTGCTCTACCATTCCCTAAATTGATAATGAAGTTTGCATGTTTTTCTGAAATTTTTATTTTTCCAATTTGTTTTCCCCTCAATCCACATTTTTCAATCAACTCCCCGGCTGAATCCCCAGGAGGGTTTTTAAAAACAGAACCTGCAGAGGGAAATTCTAGAGGTTGTCTTTGTTTTCTATAATTCAGATTTTCTTTTATTTTTTCTGTTATCTTCTTTTTGTCTCCCCCTTTTAGATGAAATTGGGAAGAAAGGATTATTAAATGAGGATTTTTTTTAAACGTGCTCTCTCGATAACCAAATTGACAATCTTTATTTTTTAAAATTTTTACTTTGTCATTCCTAACATCATAAACCTCAACTTTTTCAACAATGTCTTTTATTGAACTCCCGAAAGCTCCGGCATTCCCCCTGATTGCTCCTCCTACCGTACCTGGAATTCCCGCTGCCCATTCAAGACCAGTCAAATTATTTTCTGTTGCCATCTTAACTAATCGATTCAAGGACACTCCGGCCTCGGCATAAATTTTTTCATTTTCCAATTTACAATTTACTTTTTCCAATTTTATAACTAATCCTTTAAATCCTTCGTCTGAAACCAAAAGCTTACTTCCTTTTCCCAAAATAAAAAAGGATAGTCTAAATTTTTTAGCCATCTTTACTGCAAAAATTAATTCTTTTTTGCTTTTAGCAATATAAAAATAATTGGTCTTCCCTCCTATCTTAAAAGTTGTGTAATTTTTTAGCAAAACATTTTTTTGGATTCCGGACAGTTCTTTTTCTATTGTCATATTGCTTTATTCTACCATAGTAAGGTTGCAAATTTAAAAAGAAACTCTTAAAATATAATTGGGCGGGTGGATAGCACTCACTAAAGACTTAGAATTGGAGTTAACTCACCCGCCCTTTTTGTTTTGAGAGACAAAAAAACAGACCTCGCTCGAGGGAGGTCTGCGACCTAGAGAGAGTTCCCTTGCGGGAGCACTCACTTTTTAAATGTTAGCAAATTTCCTTCTCGGTGTCAAGGTATTCAGAATATTCTTTCAGATTTTTTTCAAATCTTCTTCCCAGGCAGGATTAATTTCAGTTGCTTCTTTTATTTTCTGCTCTACCAATTCGAAATTTCCCGATATTTTAGCCACTTCAACCATTATCAGATGAGCTCTTTTTAGCATAGGTTCCAATTCTACGGCTTTTTCTGCTAAAGAAACGCTTTCTCCGTATTGTCCCTGATAAACTCGTGTTTGGACCAAATGCCAATACCCTTGTTGATTTTTGGGGCTTAATTCAATTGCCCTTTCTAAAACTCTTTCTGCGTCTTGAACTTTTGAAGAGTCAAATTTTGAGTAAAAGTTGTAAAGCTGACCAAGTTTTAAATAAGACCTATAATTTAAGGGTGCTTGTTGGATGCTTTTTTCTAATTCTTGGGCTAGAAACTCAAACTCTCTTATTACTTTCTCGCTCGGAATTTCTCCGGAAACCGCTTCCACCGAGGAATCGGCCAGAAATTCTATTATTTGATATTTCCCAACCGAAGAAGAAGAAATTGCTTTTTCATAAAAAGACAATCTTTCTTCTGAAAAGGGTTCGTTTCGAATTGCTAAAATTGTGTATCTATCTGTTTTTAGAGGTCCGAGAACAAATTTAGAAAAAGAAAGTCCAAAAGTGGCACAAATTAAAACGAAGGCTAAGATTAAAAAACCGAAATTTATTTGCCTGAACTGGATTTCAAGAACCTCTCTTTTTCTCATTCTGGCTATGAAACCCAAGACCAGAAAAAACATCATATAAGAAGAGACCATATCAAAAACAGTTAAATTTTGAACAGAATAAGAAATTAAGAGGATGGTGAAAATACCTACTATCCAGAAATCAAAATCTCCGCGAAAATAGTTTTTCCATAAAACATAAAAAACAGCAATAAAAATAATAACATAGCTCAACATCCCGAGAACTCCAGAGGTCACTAAGGTGTCGTAAATTATGTTATGGGTTCTGTCAAACCAGACATCATCTCCGCATCTGGGAGTTCCAAAACAAGGATCATAATGGGTGGTAAATGCAAACTCAAAATTTTCCAGACCCCAGCCCAGGAGCGGTCTTTCTAAAAAACCCTTCCAGGCTATTTGCCAAACTATATATCTGCCACCAAATGTTTCACCAACCATTCTTTCAATTATCTGCTTTCTGACAAAACTCTCTGACTGGAAAGCAAAAAATCCAAAATAAATTACAACCAAAAGAGAAAGGGTTAAAAGGCAAATGCCTACTTTTTTCAATTTTCCTTTATGAGAAAGGGTTAGCCAGAGAATCAAGAAAAAAATCGATCCTCCTAAAAAAGATAATTTGGCTGCCCTGGCCCCGCTTAGAAAAAGAGCTATAAACATTATCCCAAAGCAAAACAAAGAATAGTTTCTGAATTCGTCTTTAAAAATTAAATACAATGCTAAAAACAAATTAAATATTAAATAGGTTCCCATGAAGGAGTCGTTTCCAATGGTAGCGCCGCCTCGCGTGGTTGGATTGTCCGTAGTCAGGGCAATTGAACCCACGATTACTCCTACAAAAAGAGAAAGCGCTAAAACTCTTCTCCACTCTTTTTCATCGAAAACAGAAGAAATAACCAAAAAGAAGGCCAACAAATGAAGCATCATTAAAATACCTGCCATTCTTTCAAATTTTGACCAGAAACTATAAAGGGGGTCTACCCCAAATATAGAAGAAATTATTATAACAATTAAAAATAAAATTAAACTTCCTAAAACTGGATTAAGGTGGGGTCGAGATTGGGGGGCAATAATGAGCAAAAAAAGCCAGGCAAAAAAGATAATTTCAACAAGAGCCATAAAATAAAGACTTTTGGGTCCAACAAAAGGAAAAAAATAATCAGTACTGATAATAAGGGGGGTAAATAAAATCAAAAAGGTTCCCAGAGAAATAATTTTTCGGAAAATTTCTCTTATCCAAATAACTTCCTTTTGTTTTTTATTTTTTGCCATATTTTTTGTATGAAGGAATGAGATTTTTTAAGATATTTTTAATACTTTTTTTGTCTCCCCTTTCAGCCACTATTTTAAGTTCTTTGAGATTTTTGTTTAACTGTACTTTATTCACTTCCGAAAGTTTAGCCATAAAAATTTTTTGATGCTGAGTGGCTAAAGTTCCTTCTTCAGCAGTTAAGATTTCCTCAAAAAGACTTTCTCCTGGTCGGGGTTTAGTAAAAACAATGGCGATATCTTTATCGGGTTCTAGTCCTGAAAGTTTAATCATTTCCTTAGCTAAGTCCAAAATTTTGATGGGTTTTCCCATATCTAAAACAAATACTTCACCTCCCTGACCCATAGCACCTGCTTGCCTGCTTGCATTACCAAAAGACAAGCTTCGGAAGTGGTCATAAAATATCTCTTCATCTCGGGATGAGTAACCCGAACTGGTCCTTCTTTTTTAATTTGCTCTCTAAAAACAGGGATTACGCTCCCCCTACTGTCTAAGACATTACCAAAGCGCACCGAAATAAATTTTGTAGCCCTTTTTTGATTTAAAGCTTGGCAAAGTATCTCCCCCACTCTTTTTGTCGCTCCCATGACTGATGTTGGATTAACTGCCTTGTCGGTGGAAATAAAAATAAATTTTTCCACCTTGTGCCTCAAAGAACTCTCAGCAACTACTTTTGTTCCAAAAATGTTGTTCTTCACAGCCTCTTCGGGATGTTTTTCCATCAGGGGTACGTGTTTATAAGCTGCGGCATGGAAAACTATCTTGGGTTCAAATTCATTAAAAACTCTTCCAATTTTTTTCTCATCACAAATATCAGAAATCTCTGGAGTAATTGGAAGATGGGGAAATTTTTCTTCTAACTCTCCTGAAATATTAAAAATTCCTGTTTCATCTTGGTCCAAAATCACCAGTAAAGAAGGCTTAAATTTAGCCACCTGCCGGCAAAGTTCAGAACCAATGGAACCTGCTGCTCCAGTAATTAGAACTACCTTATTTTGAATAAGATTTTCAATTTCCCCTGTATCTAACGAAACAGGTCCCTCCTTTAACAACTCTCTTTTTAACAAACCCTCGAGCATGTTATCTGAGAAGTCTTCAATCCGAAATTCTGTAATATCTTTTAGGGGGCGTTCACCTTTTATTACTTCAGTGGGTGGAGGAATAATTTTTATTTTCTTTAACTTTGCCTCTCTTCCTTTTTCAACCGCTTTTTTAATCGTCATGGCGTCATCGGAGGGTAAAGCAATAATCATAGTTCCTTCTGTTATATTATAAGCTTTCACGACTTCGGGGATATCATTAATTTTTCCTAAAACCTTTTTCATCTCCTGCCCCAACTATTAAAGTTCTTTCCTTTTCTTCTTTTGCTCCTCCCTGAAAAATATCAAGGTAAATTCTTTTTGAAAAGCGAACTGCCCCTGAAAATAAGAAAATTAAAAAATAACTAATAAAAAGAGTGGAACGAGGAAATCCTGAAAATAAGGGGAGGTCCCGAAAAATTAAAATAGCAAGGGCAGACAATAAAAAAGACAAAAAGCTTCCCTCAAGCAAAGATATCATTTCCCGGGCGCTCACATAAGCCCAGGCAAAAGAATAAAGTCCAAAAAAATAAAAAATTGGTAAGGAAAAAATTAGGGCTAAAAAAATTAAGCCCAATAGATTGAAAATATGTTGAGCGGGAATTTTTCCCTCAAA
>LJNG01000003.1 GCA_001302985.1 Parcubacteria bacterium DG_74_3 | reverse complement strand
ATGAACAAGGCTTTCCAGAGAGAGTCTAAAGCAGAGAAAATAGTAATTATTAACCCAGCAATACCAGGTCCAATAATTGGAATAATATCTAAAATACCAGCTAAAAAACCAAAAGAAAAAGCGTATCTTATATTAAAAAGGTAACTGGCTAAAAAGGCTGCTCCTCCAACAAAGAGAGAAGATAAAATTCTGGCTCCAAACCATCCAGAAACTTTTCTTTTACATCTTTCCCAAAGATTTAAAATGTAATTTTCCTGATTGCGGGGAGAAATTAATTGAATAAGCCTTTCTACGCCTTTTTCTTCGAGAGAGAGAAAGACGGCTAGGGCAAAAATACTGAGAGTAGAAAAAATTCCACCAAAGAATGAAAAAAGAGCACTAAAAATACTTGAGGAGGCACCAACTAGCCAATTTTGAAATGAAGCAGTAAAAACCTCAAAATTCTCAAAGGCTTCTAATCCCAGAGCTTTTAGGGGTGGGGCCAATTTCTCGAAGTGTTGAGGAAAAAACTGGGTGAATTGACGAATTTCAGAAACGAAAGCGGGAGCAATCAGATAAATAAAAAAACCGAAAATTCCAAAAAAACCAACGTAGACTAAAATGGTGGCTAAAACTCGAGGCAATCTTCTCCTTTGTAAAAAATCAATTGCTGGATCAAATAAAACTGAAATTATCAAAGCAAAAATTGTCCAAATTAAAATTTCTTTTATTAAATAAAGAATGTAAAAAATCAAAAAGGTAAATGAAATTTTTAGAATCGTGCCCCAGGAAACATCTAAAACTCTAGGAGCCCGTTCGTCAAAAGACGAACGGGAGGATGTGGTAGGTGAATTGGAGTCTTCGTTCATAATTCTTAAATATTTTTATATTTTTAAAATTTTCTCAAATTTTTCTTTTTTCTTAAAGGGCCCAATAAGAGCTAAATTAAGTTTTTCTGGTTGAAAGATTTCTCTGGCTACCTTTAAAATGTTATCGCCTGTCACCTGGTCAATTTTAGCAAACTGTTCTTTGGGGGTAAGAATCTCTTCGCTTAATAATTCTTGGCCGGCATAAAAAGAAGCCTGAAAGTCAGAGGATTCTAAAGAAAGAGATAGTTTACCCTTTAAATTATCTTTAGCTTTTTGAAGTTCTGAGGGATCTGGGTTTTTATATTTTATTTTTCTGTATTCCTGTAAAATCAGACTGATGGCTTTTTCTGCTTTCTGATGGTCTACTCCCACCTGGGTCATTAAATAGCCTGTGTCTGTCATATTTTGAGGGCTAGTTTTGATATAATAAGCCAGGCCCCTTTTTTCGCGAAGAGTAATCCAAATCCGAGAACTCATATATCCTCCCAAAAGTGTGGCCAGCAGAGCCTGGGTATATTTTTGAGGATGGAATAAATCATAGGCCCTTACTCCCAAACAAAGGTGGGTCTGGTCAGTCTTCTTAAAATAAATAGAACTCTTGGGTTTTGTTTGTTTTTCAACTACTTTTAATTTCTGTTTAGCTGGCTTTATATTTATCTTTTTAAAACACTTTCTAATCTTTTTTTCTGTCTCTTTAGGTTTTACCTTGCCGGCTACACAAACTATAGTATTTTTGGCTGAATAATAGTTCTTTTGATATTCTAAAAGGTCTCTTCTTTTAAAGCGTAATATATTTTCTGATTTTCCGATTATTAATCGACCGGCAGGCTGTTCTCCGTAGAGCAGTTTTTCCCAGAGATCATTTATATAACTGATTGGCGTATCCAAATACATCTTTATTTCCTGGAGTATTACTCCTTTTTCTTTTTGGATTTTTTTTGTTTCCAGTTTTGAATTCAAGTAGATGTCTGAAACCCAATCTAAAACAAAATCTAAATGAGAGGCTTCTACTTTAGCCCAAAATCCGGTATATTCTTTTCCGGTAAAGGCATTGTATGTTCCTCCCATCCGATCTAAGGGCTCTACAAGTTGGAGGGTACTTGGTCTTTTTTTGGTTCCTCCAAAGAACATATGCTCTAAAAAATGGGAAATACCATTTGTTTTTTCGGTCTCATATTTTGAGCCAGTTCCTACTAATAACAAAACTGTAACTGCCTGGGTTCCCCCAACCGGAATGGTAATAATTCTTAAGCCGTTTTTCAAAAGGGTCTTTTTATACATAAGAATTTCAACCTTCCAGTTTATCTTTTAAAACTTTTACTAAATCTTTCATTGCAATTCTTTCTTGTTCCATTGTGTCCCGGTCTCTCAAGGTTAAATCCTCTTTTTCTAAGCTTTCGAAATCAACGGTTAAGGCGTAAGGTACTCCACTTTCATCTGCCCTCCGGTATCTTCTGCCAATTGAACTCACCTCATCATAAAGAGAAACAAAATGGGGTTTTAATAATTTATAGACCTCTTTTGCTTTTTTGACCAAGTAGGGTTTATTTCTAACTAAAGGTAAGACAACAACCTTTATTGGAGCGAGCTTTTTATCAAGCTTTAATAAAACCTCAACTTCTTTTGTTGCTTTGGTAGTTTTGGTTCTGCCACCTTTTACTTCTTGATAGCTGTCTATCAAAAAAGCCAGGAGAGACCTTTCCACCCCTACTGAGGTTTCTACAACGTGGGGATAATATTTTTCTTGGGTTTCTTCGTCAAAATATCTTAAATCTTTGCCCGAATGCTTGGCATGATTAGATAGGTCCCAATCTCCCCGGTTATGAACCCCTTCTATCTCTCCCCAGCCCCAGGGAAAATGATATTCAATATCTACTTGTTTTTGAGCATAATGGGCTCTTTCTTTGGCTGGCACCTCTATGGCTCTTAGATTTTTTTGTTGCATTCCCAATACACCATACCAATTTATTCTTTCTTTTTTCCAAAAATCAAACCATTTATCAACTTCCCTGGGGTGGCAGAACCATTGAAGTTCCATTTGTTCAAATTCTCTGGTTCTAAAGATAAAATTCTTGGGTGTGATTTCGTTACGGAAAGCTTTACCGATTTGAGCAACACCAAAAGGGATTTTTAGTCTCATTGACTTTTGAACATTTTCAAAATTCATATAGATTCCCTGACAAGTCTCTGCTCTTAAATAGGTTATCGAAGCCTCATCTTCTAAGGGTCCCGTAAAAGTTTTCATCATTAAATTAAATTTTCTGGGTTCAGTTATTTCTCCTCCACATTCTGGACAGCACTTTCCCGTTATTTCATCTTTTTTAAATCTTTTGTGGCAGGCTTTACATTCTACCAAGGTATCAGCAAAACCAGCTGTCAGGTGACCTGAAGCCTGCCAGACCTTGGGATTCATTAAGATGGCTGCATCTAAGCCAAATACATTTTCGTGATTTTTTATCATCTCTATCCACCAGGCCTGTTTAATATTTCTTTTCATCTCAACTCCTAAGGGCCCAAAATCATAACTTGAACCAAAACCGCCATAAATTTCAGAGGAAGGGAAAATAAAACCTCTTCTTTTAGCCAAAGATATAATTTTTGCCATTTTATCTTTCATTGAATTTATTCTACCCCGTTAGAAAGATAACTTCAACATTATTATTTTCCTAAAAAACCGATTTTTAACGGGGTTCTACAAAATTTTTCCTAAAATAAAAAGGACTGGTAAAAATAACCAGTCTTTTGAAAAAAAGAAGGGATCATCTATCCTCTATTTTAAGACAAAAGAAATGTTTTGGCGCCCTATTGAACGATTCCCATCTGCTCACTTACGGTGGGGTCGTCTGGTAGGGTGGTGGAAATTCCTTCAGTTTCTCTTTTTAACAATACTTTGGTCCAGCTATCTTCGGCAATTACTTCAGCTTTCTCTATAATTTGAGGAGTTTGACCTCGTTGAGAAACATCGGGAGTAAAGGCTATTTGAAAAGCAATGTTTGGACCTGAGCCCAAAACACCGCTGCCTACCTTTAAGTCGCCAATCTCCCACACAATTTCTTTGGACTCGGAATCATAAGTAAAATTGGAGGTTTCGCTTTCAGGGAAAATTGCGCCGGTTAATTTAACATTTTTAGTAAGTTTTGCTCTTACTTTTACGTTTTTCACATCGTTATAATAATTTTTGACCTGCCACATTATAGTATAGGTGGTGGTTTCTCCCACCCTGGGAGGAAGAGGGCCTGAATTTCCAAAAACCTCATTTTCAAAGTAACCTTTTTGAGCAATTTCGAGCCGGGAGTTAATTTTGGTCTCAAACTCTTCACTGGCTTGATTAAGATATATTTTGTTTCTAATCACTTCCTTGCCTTCGGAAGAAGAAATTTCCCAGTTTTCTTTTAAATTTACCCAAAATTCAACCTTTCCCATCCTCTGAACATCTAAAAACTGAAGTTCTCCTAATTTTCGCCAGTCCCACAAGATTGAATTATCCCCGGATTTGAAATCTCCCCGGGGAGCTTTTAAAGTCTCAAAATCAAAAGCCCCGCCTATTAAAGTGTTCACTAATGACAAATCGGTTAAGGGCTCTTCTCCAATGTTTCTAAAAAGAATTTCATAGTGGAGCAATTCTCCCGGGCTAGCCATATATTCTGGGTTACCGTTTATTTGCTGGGTAATATATAAATGGGGTTTAATAATTTCTACTCCTCGAATATTTTCTTTCAACAAAATAAACTCTCCCTCTTGCCAGGTACCAAATTCAGCCCTAAAAATTTTTTGCTCTCCAATGTTTCCCTTGAGTTGACCGGTTATTTCCATTCTTCCACCCTCAGCTTTATTAAGAGGAGGAACTTCCCATTCAATATTCTCTAAGGACTGGGGGGTAGACTCAATAAATTCAAAGCCTGAAGGGTATTCGATTTTTGCCCAGAGGTCAGAAAGAGGATAGTCAACATTAGAAAAATAATTCAAGGCAAAGGTGAATTTTTTTCCGGTTTCAATTTTTGAAGGCAAATCAAGCCTGAGGGTAAGGGGCACGTTTTCAATGATGGTCGTGAAGGTGGTGGTTGATTCAAAAGGACTTTTCAGGTTTTTCGGCCGGTAGCTTAAAGAGGCTTTTGCCTGTTTTGCTTCTCCTTCTTTACCAAAAAGTCTGGCTCTAAAAGTATGGGTTCTTTCTTCTCCCGGATAAATATCTTCTAACTTTATTTCTTTTCTTAAACTATCGTCTTCAACTATGGAGTATTTAGGATATTCGAAAATAAGCCTTGGCTCTTCCAGTCTAACGCTTCCATTGTTTTTATATTTGACAATATAATCAATGCTTTCTCCCATTTCTGTTTTTTCTGGCCCTAAAATCTCTAATTTTAAAGTCTCTCTCGAATAGAAATTTCTCTGCCAATACCAGAAAGCAATTACTCCCACTAAAATTAATAAAATAAAGGTTTTTCTGCTCATCTTTGGTTATTCAATTTGGCTTAAGATATAAGAATAAAAATTTTTAGAAACTTCTCGTAAATTTTGATGGAGGCCCCTGTCAATTTTTAATCTTTGGAGGGTTACCCAATCTTTCTTTAAAATCAGCCTTAATAATTTAATTGTATCTGGCTCAATTTTGAAAAAAGTTTCTTTTATTTTCTTAGAACAGTTCTTACAAATTACTCCTCCTTCTTTTGAGCTCCAGAAAATTTGAGCTGGGATTAATTTTTCTTGACCCAAAGCACAATGATAAAGCTGGGGGGTATATCCCAAAAAAGAAAGGAGGTTCCAAAGAAAATAATAGTATATTAACTGTAGACTATAAACTGTAAACTGTAAATTATTTAATCTTTTAAAAGTTTCGTTTAGTAGTTTCCAAATTTTTTCGTCTGGCTCTTGTCCCCTTACTAAGTTATCTAGGGCTTGGCTTATCTGATAAGCAATTTTTAACTTTCCTAAATTTTTTTTTATTTCCGGAAAATCTTTAACCAAGATAGCGTCGGTCAGAGTTTTATAGGTTTTGCCCTGAATAAATTCAATTTCGGACAAAGTAAATAATTGAGAACCTCCCCTTAGTTTGGATTTAATTTTTCTGATAGCCCGACCCAAAATTTTTAATTTCCCGAAATCTTTGGAAAAAATAGTTAGCAACCGGTCATCCTCTCTTATGTTTTCTTTTTTCAAAACAAAACCCCAAGTCCGATAGTGAGTGGCCATTTATTGTCCTGGTGACAGGTCTTTTAGATATCTAATTTTTCTTTCTATTGCAAATCTTTCAGTTTCTGTCGGAGCGCGCCATTTGGCCTTTTCTAGATCTTTAAGAACTTTTCCGTATTCTTTTCTTTCGATATATTGACCGTATTTAGGACCAAACAGTTCTTTTTCCATCTTTACTCTTTCTTCTCGAGAATACATTTTTCTACCCGGACCCGGAATAAAAGGAGTGGCTTTTCTTAATCTCTCTCTCATTTCCTCTCTGGTAAGATGGGTTTTTCCTCTAAAAATTGATGTGTCTGGTTTTGGGGAAGGGGTTTTGGGAGAAGAGGGATTGCTTTCATTGGTTTTCTTTAAATTTTCTTGATTGCTAGCCATAATTTTTCACCGTTAATGTTTATATTTTTTTCCATATCGACTTTTACCTCTGGTTTTTTGGGAAGTCTAAGATTTTTAGCTTTAGTTGTTCTTAAGATAAGAACTTTATTTTTAGTCAAGACCCGACTTAAATTTTCCGAGCCAGAAAAGCTTATTAAAATTCGGTGCTTGGGTTTTAATCCAAGCTTCTTCCTCATGTCTTGAAAATGACGAATAAGTTCTCTAACCTGACCTTTTTCTTTTAATCTCGGTGTAATTCGGGTATTTAATTCTGGTGTTTTTTTAGCTTTGGGAGAAAAAATTTTTATCTTCTCAACGTTGATTTCTTCTTTTAAGAGGTTAAATAAATTTTTATTTGTTACTTCAGAAGAAGTACTGAAAACAGACAGGGGTTGTCTTACTTTTATGCCTTTTTCTTTTCTTTGGGCCAGAGCAAGGGAAGCTAAGTCTCGAACTGTTTTCATTTCCTTTTCTAATTTTGGATTAATTTGTTTTCTGTCGGCTTTGGGCCAATCTAACAGGTGAACAGATTGGGGCATTTCTTTTCCCTTAAGGTAAGAATATATTTCTTCAGCCAAAAAAGGCATTATGGGAGCTATTAATTTCGTTAAATTTAAAAGCGCGTAATATAGGGTATGAGCAGCCTCTCTTTTTTCTTGTTTGTTTTTGGAGTTTTGAAACCTTGAACGGGACCTTCTAATATACCAGAGAGAGAGATCGTTTATAAAAAAGTCTTCAATGGACAGAGTGGCTGTTGAAATATTGTAACGGTCTAAATTTCTGGTCGTTTTCTCAATTAAATTATTCAATCTGGAAATAATCCATTTGTCTAAAATGTTTTTGGTTTTAGGAATACTATCCTTTTCTGGAAATTCGTTTTTGGAAACATATGTTTTAAAGAAATCAAAGCTGTTCCAAAGAGTCAATAATTTTCTTTTTATTTCATCGGCGACATTAAAGCCGAATCTTAAATTATAAACAATGTTTTGTCTGGCATACAGCCAGCGCATAGGGTCAGCCCCAATAATATTTACTGCATCATCAAACCAGATGGCATTTCCTTTGGATTTATGCATTTCTTCTCCTTTCTCGTCTACAACTGTAGCGAAACCAAATATTGTTTTGGTTGGGTTTATGTTTTCCAAAACCGTACTCATTACCAAAATGGCATAAAACCAATTTTTAAATTGCCCTGGGAAGGACTCACAAACCAAATCAGTAGGAAACCATTGTTTCCAATAATCCTTGTCTGAAAAATATTTCATTGTTGAAAAGGGAACAATTCCTGCGTCCAACCAGGGGTTACCCACATCAAGAATACGGGAAAGTGGTTTATTACACTTTGAACATTTGATTCTTACCTTATCTATCCAGGGCCGATGAGGAGAACGTCCCTCAAACTCTTTCCAGCCAGAAACCGCTCTTTCTTTTAGTTCTTCTTTTGAACCAATAACCTCAAAATTACCACAGGATTTACACTCATAAATTGGTAAAGCCAAACCCCAGTATCTTTTTTTAGAGATTAACCAATCTTTCATATTTTTTAGCCAATCTAACTCTCTTTCCAAGCCAAAAGCTGGAATCCATTTGGTTGCTTTGGCAACCTTAGCTAACGATTTCCTCAAACTATCCATGGCAATATACCACTCATCAACCAAACGGAAAATGAGTTCTGATTTACAGCGCCAACAAGTTGGATAGCGATGCGTATAGTTTTCAATTTTAAAAACTAAACCTTTTTTGGTGAGTTTTTCAAAAATTAAATCATTTACATCAGTTGCCGATTTACCGCTTAAAAAACCAAATCCTTTCCTATATTTGCTCTCGTCATTAATGGAATTAATAACCGGAAGATTTAATTCCTTACTTAATTGATAGTCTTCCTGGCCAGAACCAGGAGCTATGTGAACAATGCCCGTTCCTTCTTCTGAAGAAACATCTTTCCATAAAATGACTTTGTGGTTGTATTTTCCTAAACTCTTGTTTACTTCTGGTAGTCCGTCAAATAGGCCCTTGTATTTAAATCCTTTTAATTTTTTTCCTTTAAAGGTCTTGACTATCCTACCTCCAGGAATTAATTGGCTTTTGTCTCGGAGTAAAATGAGATTTTCTCCTTTATTGTCTTTTACCTGAGCATAATTTAGGTCGGGGCTAACCGCTAAAGCAACATTGCCAGGCAAGGTCCAGGGTGTAGTGGTCCAGGCTAAAAAGTAGGTGTTTTTTCTATCAAGAATTGGCAATTTGAAGAAAATGGCTTTATGAGTAATTTCTTTATACTCTTCTGTTAAAATCTCGTGCTGGGAAATAGCTGTTCCACAACGAGGGCACCAGGGCACAACATCTCTTCCTTTGTACAAAATCTTTTTTTCCCAACATTTTTTAAGAAAATGCCAAATAGCATAGTTATTCTCATCCGACATTGTATAATAAGAGTTTTTCCAGTCCATCCACTGACCAAGTCGAATTGATTGTTCAGTCTGAATCTTAGAGTATTTCCTCACCCTTTCTTTACAAGCTTTAACAAACTTTTCAATGCCAAATTTTTCAATATCTTTTTTTGATTTAAAGCCTTTTTCTTTTTCAACTTCTACCTCGACCCAAAGCCCTTGACAGTCAAACCCATTTTGAAATCTTTGATCAAATCCCTGCAGGGCCCTGTATCTCTGAAAAAGATCTTTATAGGTTCTGCCCCAGGCATGGTGGACGCCCATGGGGTTATTGGCTGTTATTGGTCCATCTAAAAAAGACCACTTCTTTCTACCCTGGTTTTTCTTTCGAAGTTTTTCAAAAATTTTATTCTTTTCCCAAAATTTTAGAATTTTATGTTCGTTTTGAGGAAATTCCATACTAATTAAGTTTTTTTAAATCCCCTATTTTAATCGGGCAACCTGATTTTCGGTTTTTAATCATCTCTTTTTTGTCTAATTCCTTGGCCCAACTATCTAAAAGCCAGAGGGGGTCTCCGTGGCTAACGATTAAAATATTTTTTTCTCTGTACTTTTTGTCAATATCTTGAACAAAATCTATCATCCTTTCTTTTAACTGCCCCCAGCTTTCACCTTGAGGGGGGAATTTTTCAAATTTTTCTTCCATGTTGTGGTAGTAATACTCCCAGGCTTCCTGGGTAGATTTACCCTGATAAATGCCCCAGTTAATATCTCTTAATCTTTTATCATGGTAAACTCTTAAGCCCAGCTCCTGAGCAACAATATTAGCTGTTTCTTTCGTCCTTTGCGCATCCGAAGAAAAAATTAAATCTATATTTTTATTTTTTAGAGATCTGGCTCTTTTTTTAATTTGCTCCTTTCCTTTTTTGGTTAAGGGGGCAGGGGGTTTATCTTCTGGCCAATAGTAAACAATGTTGGGTTTTTCAACCTGGTGAGTGCTTTCTCCATGTCTCAGAATAAAGTATTTGTTCCTTAATTTCCTTCTCATAAATACAAAATATCACCAATTCTTGCTTTTTTCAATCTCGGTCGGAATATTATCCAGACCAACATTGACAAACATAAACTTAATTATAAAATTAGAAGTAGGAGGCTGGGTTGTTATGAGTATGTGTGGCCATTTCCACTTCAATGAATCTTGTTCTTCCCAAAAAGTGCTCGAGGGACTCGAGGGACTAAGGAAATTGTCAAAAAAGACAATTATCCAAAAGCAAAAGGGCGAAGGGTCAAACAAACTAAATCTCGCTCTTTTTTTATTGGAGATTTTGTCCCGACCAGATTACACATTGTGTTGACAAAATTAAAATTAGAGATAAAATGATGGTGGGTCAAAATGCCAAATAAAGAAAAAAAGGAGAAATCATGTCAAGCGACCCAGACAAGAAAAAAAACTAGAAGCCCGCCAAGAGCTTAAACTGGCCAAAACAAACAAGGCTGTTCTTTAAAAATAATTCTATTTTTTACCCCGTAAAAAAGATATTCTCTGACGGGGTTTGTTTTTTAAAAGAAATTGGTTGAGAAAGTTTCTTGTTCTTGACAAATTGAAAGTGAATTATAAAATGGAAAATGTTCCTTAAAAACCAAAAGAAAAAATAGAGAGTGATGGTATGGAGAGGAAAATCGTTCTAACCGAACACGCAAAGGGCATGACAGACAGAGAGTTATTGGAAGCAGCAATTCTGACAATAGCTGAACATCCTCAGGTCTCTTACTATTTACGGAGAAAAAACTTAGTCCGTGAAAAATAGAAAATCCAAATATTCTATTTTAGTAAGGAGAATCAAAATGGGAAAAGGACGCGATAAAAGAAAATGAAGACAAAAGAAAAGAGAAAGAAAAAAACTAGAAAAAGAGAATAAGAGAAATAGAAAGAAAACAGTTCTTTAAATGGGTGAAGTAAATGGTTTATATTCAAATGCGTGGCGAGAAAGTCGAACATTTCTGTAAAAAATGCCGAACCTTTGGAGCTACTGTTCGCTACAGAGACCCTACTGGCATTGTAACCCATAAATGCCTCCGATGTGGCGAGGTAACTGTAATTCGACCCCAAATCCCTGTTTCTTTGCAAAAACCTTCACAAAAAACCAAAAAAGAGCTAAGACAAATAACCTTGCTCTTTTTTTTACTTAGCACTAAATAGCGCGGGAATCTTACATTTTTTCTGGAGCTGAAATTCCCATGAGACCAAGGGTGTTTTTCAGCGCTATCTGGGTGGCTGTAATTAGAGAAAGGCGAGCTTCTTTTAATTCTTTATTGTCAGTTAAAACCTGGCAATCTCGATAAAATTGGTGGAAAAAAGCAGCTAAGTCTTTTGCATATTGGGGCAATCTCTGAATTTGATAGTCTTTGGCAGTGTCTACGACAATTTCTGGCAATATAATAAGTTCTTTCATTAAAGCCAATTCCGAAGGGTGCTTTAATAATTCTAAATTCTTATTACGAAATTCTAAATTCTCAGCTTTTCTAAGGATGCTACATATTCTGGCATGGGCATATTGAATATAGTAAACCGGATTTTTTTCTGAACGCTCCCTAGCTAAATCTAAATCAAAATTTAAATGACTTCCTGGAGCTCTTTCTAAAAAGAAAAATCTAGCAACATCCAATCCTACTTCATCAATTAATTCATTTAAGGTCACGTAGACGCCGGCTCTTTTTGACATTCTAACCTCTTTTCCTTCTTTAAAAAGCTTAACCAGTTGCATAATGATAATTTTTACTTTTTCTCTGGAAAAACCCAGGGCTTCTGCGGCAGCTATTATTCGACCGATATAACCGTGGTGGTCGGCTCCCCAAAAGAAAATTAATTTATTAAAACCTCGGTCAAGTTTGTTTTTTAAATAAGCAATATCAGACAAAAAATAAACCGATTCACCATCTGCTGTAATTAATACCCTGTCTTTATCATCACCAAATTTGCTCGAAGCAAACCAGAGGGCACCTTCTTTTTCAAAAGTCAATTTTTTCTTTTTCAAAAAACTTAAAATTTTTTCCACCTCTTTGTCTTCGTATAGTTTTTTTTCTGAAGTCCAAACATCATATTCTATCCCCATCTTTTTGAGTGTTGGTTTTATCATCTCTTCCAAAATAATCCGGGCTGCTTCTTGTCCTACCTCATCGGGATTGTCTCCTTTAACTTTCTTTTTTAATTCTTCAATATAGTCACCCTTGTAGACAGCCAACTCATCACCCATTACCGAATGACCCAATGCCCTTATCTGTCCTCCCTTATCATTAATGTAGTATTCGCGTATTACTTTAAAACCTGATTTTTCTAAAATATTAGCTAAAACATCACCGCAAAATCCACCACGTCCATTACCCAGGGTCAGGGGACCAGTCGGATTGGCTGAAATGAATTCAAGATTAACTTTTTCTGATTTTCCAATATTTACTTTTCCGAACCTTTCACCTTCATTTAAAATTTCTTTAACCCGAAGTTGTAAATACTTAGGAGATAGAAAAAAGTTTATAAACCCAGGTTTTATCACCTCTATTTTTTCAAATAAATTAGGTTCAATCTTTAGGATGGCTAACTTAATGGTTTCCCCTATTTCAAGCGGATTTTTCTTGAGGTACCTACTAATCTGAAAAGCGACATTGGTGGCGTAGTCGCCATGCGTCCCCTCTTTGGGATGTCCTATATCAATTTCCGGAAAGGGAAATTTAAGAAAAACCTCTTTTTCTTGAAGGTTTTTTAGCGATTTTTGAACAATTTTGGCTATTTCTTCTCGTAGCATCACTTTAAGTATATCGAAATTTTAGCTATAGTAAAAGATGTGACCAGCGCTAACGGAATAAAAAGTGCGTTTTTAATTCAAGCGATAAATGCCCTTATAATGGGCGTAGTTTTTATAGTTCTGCCTCTGTTGATGATGGAAAGAGGAATTTCCATTGAATCTATGGGTTTAATCTTTGCTGCCCTTCCTTTGGTCACTCAATCGACCAGGCTTTTGTTTGGGATTGTTTCAGACTATATGGGCAGAAAAAGGTTTTATTGGCTAAATGCTTTTATGAATATGTCTTTCTTGGCTATTTACTATTTAGCAATTACTCCTTTGGGATTTTTGTTTGGCAAAATCTGTGAGGGAATAAGAAGCGCTTCTTTGTGGTCTGTAAACCGCGCCTACTTTATTGACCATAGCAAAGAAAAAGAAGAAGAAATGTTAGTAAAAATGAGAGGGGTGAATAGCGTCTTTGAGGCACTAGGAACTATCATAGCGGGATTTTTGGTAGCCATGATTCTTTATGAAAAAGTTTTGCTTTTCCTTATCATCTTGTCTCTTTTAATTTTTCCTAATGTCAAAATGTTGAAAGATAAATTTAGGGGAAAGATAAAGCCAATGATAATATTTAAAGCGCTCGATTTCAGGCATAAAGGGAAAAAGTTCAAAAATTTCATCCTTATCTTCTTTTTAATAGGGCTTTCTTGGGGGTTAATTTCAGGTTATATTCTGCCTTTGTTTTTAAAGACAAGAGGTGTTACTATTGGCAATATCGGTGTGCTCTTGGGTGTTTGGACCTTTTTAAATGGAATTTTCGCTTATATTTTTCATTCGATATGGTCTGGTAAAAAGAAAATTCTGGTAGGTGGAATATTGTCTTCAATATCAATCAGCGTCTTATCGTTTTGTGACCCTGTTCTTTTACCGCTTTTGATTTTTTGCTTGGGAGTAGCTAACGGAATAGCCAATGCAGGATATGAGACTATTTTTGTTTCGGTGGCTGACTATAACTCTTTAGGTAGAGACATTGGTATACTTATGATTGGAACTCATTTAGGAATGTCAATTACCCAGGCTCTTTCTGGATTTGTAATAACCTCGCTTGGCTTCTCAATCCTTTTTATAACGTCGGCTGTGCTTTATCTCCTCTTTTCTGTGACAGCTTTCTATAATATGAATGGCCAGGAGATTTAACCTCCGGGCATATTTTTGGGCCTTAAAAATGGGCTTTGTTTTTGATAAAATTCAATATAAAGATGAGGGTTATAGCTCACAACAAAAAAGCCGTCTTCAATTATAAAATCTTGGATAAATTTGAGGCGGGAATTTCTTTAATTGGCCAGGAGGTTAAATCAATAAAATCAGGCAAAATAACCCTGGGAGGCTCCTATGTTATCTTAAGGGGCGCCACCAAAAAGGGATTACCTGAGGTTTTTTTAGTTGGGTGCAAAATCCCAGCCTATCAACCAAAAAACGCTCCCCCCGATTATAATCCTGCCAGGTCCCGAAAACTTCTTTTGAAAAAAATCGAAATTAAATCCTTGGTCGGAAAAATAAAACAGAAGGGCTTGACTTTAATACCCCTGAGAGTTTATACTAAGAAGGGTCAGATAAAGATTGAATTTGGAATAGCCAGAGGTCTAAGGAAAATTGACAAGAGAGAGCTGCTCAAAAAACGCGAGGTAGAAAGAAAGATAGGCAGGGCTCTAAGGGGAGATCTAGGATAATCAAAACGGGGATGAAAGGCTCGACAGAAATTTAAGCCAAGGTAGTTCAAATCGAGTTTTCTAGAGTCTCGTTAAATCCCGCGTCTATGATGCAGGATAAAATTCTAGAAAAAAGTAAGTGCAAACTTATTTAGAAAACCTGCTTTAGCTTTAGCTTAAGGCAGCATCGAAGATAATCGATTCTCGATAGATTATTTGAGGTGTCATAAGTTCCTGCGAGATAGATAGGCTTTATAAGTCTCGGTAACCTATCGAAACATTAGAGACTGGTGATGCTGGAGTTTTGTCTGTTTTTTGTCTAGTATTCCAAAAATAAAACAGACTAAATTTGTAAAACTGCTTTTGGTAAAATTTCTGGACGCGAGTTCATTACTCGCCATCTCCACAAAATTATTTCTTAGTTAACATTTGTTAGTTTTTGAAAAGACCATTAGTCGACAACCAAATAAGGGCCCCTCGAGTGAGAGTTATTGATGAAACTGGAAAACAGTTGGGAATTATGCCTTTACAAGAGGCGCTCCAAAAAGCTAAGGAGCGCAATTTAGCTTTAGTTCAGGTAACCGAGAGAGTAGAGCCTCCGGTTTGTAAGGTAGTAGATTACGGGAAATATCTTTATGCTCAAGAAAAGAAAAGAAGAAAATCTGGGATTAGCAAGGGTAGCGAGCTTAAAGGAATCAGGTTGGGCTTTAATATTTCTCCCCACGATTTAGAAACCAAAGCTAATCTGGCAAAAAAGTTTCTCAAGGAAGGAAACGTTGTTAAAGTAGAGATGATTTTAAGAGGCCGGGAAAAAGCCCTTTCTGATTTTGCAAAAGATAAGATTCAACAATTTCTCGAAATTTTGGAAAAATTTATTCCAATAAATATTGAAAGGGGGTTAGAAAAAAGAGGAAATAGATTGATAATGATAATTAATAAAAAATAGAGCTTTCATCACCCCAAAATAATTATGGCGAAGATTCGTAAATCAATTTCCAAAAGATTTAAAATTACCAAAAGCGGTAAGGTGCTAAGAAGAGCAACCGGTCTTAACCATTATCGCGCGAAGAAGTCGGGCCAGAAAAAAAGAGAGCTCCGAAAATTGGTAGAAGTTTCAAAGCCTGAAGCTAAAAAAATAAAAAAACTATTAAAATATTCTTCAAGTTGTTAAATATTCTTGAATATTACCGAATCTTCGGAGGGGGGTTGGGTCGGGTCGCGAGATTCATCCGCGAAGCGGAAACTCTCGACCTAAAACCTAAAGGTTCTCCTCTGTGGGACAACAGCGAGCGACCTCATTCTGAGTCAGCACTATGGTGAGAGTAAAAAGAGGAAAATCTGCCAGAAAAAGAAGAAAGCGTCTCATAAAACACGCAAAGGGTTTTCGCTGGGGTAGAAAATCTAAATATCGCGCAGCAAAAGAAGCCCTTCTTCATGCTTGGACTCACGCTTATAGAGATAGGAGAGCAAAAAAAAGAGATTTTAGAAGATTGTGGCAAACTCAAATTTCGGCTGCTTGTCGCCAGCAAGGTCTTTCCTATAGCAGATTTATTAACGCCTTAAAGAAAAATAAAATTGAACTGGATAGAAAAATCTTGGCTGATTTAGCCAAAAATCATCCCCAAATCTTTGCAAAAATTGTAGAAAAAGTGAAATGACGTTTTTAAAAGAAAGGGATGCTATTAAAAAAACCATCTTGAAAGATGGTTTTTAATTCTCTGAGAAAGAATTGTTAAGTTTCTGTATTTAAGGGAATCTCAAGATAGTCTCCACAGACAAAAAATACTTTATAGTATTTTCGTTGCCCACCATCACCCCCCATCTGGATGTAAGCATGAGATATTTCGTAGATGATTTCTTTTTCTCCGCATTGAGGACATTTAAGATCGTTGACAACCCGTTTAATGCTCTTAATTTCTTTTAAGGCTTTTTGAGCCAGTTCTTCGTGACAGGTCCATACCAATCTACCATTGTAAGGAATAGAAAGGCAGCGCGGCCATCTGGGATGGTTTTTCATAAAAGCCTCGTAGTCTCTTTTTGGAGTATCAAAGAACATCTGTTCAGGTTCTATCGGTTGCTTCACATAGTTGATAATCGTCACAATACAAGGATGTTGAGACAAAAAGATTGTTTCTATTACTGATGGTTCTTGGTTCGTCTCACTCCCCTCCATTTGTTAAAGTTCGATATTCTTACCTACCACATTTATTATTCAGAGTAAATACCCTTCAGAAATCACCAAAAAAAGACCGCGAGAATCTCGCGGATTTTTGCTGCTTTTTTGCCCCTCCCTATAAATCACCTTCCTCTCTTGATTTTCTTTGTTCTTCAACGAATTCCTGAAGCCCATATTCTTTAATCCAAGAAGATAGGGTTGATACACTTGTGTCGATATTTCGATTTCTAGCCATCTGTTTAAGATCACCTTTGTAATTTATAATTAGCGCCTCGAGTATATCCTTGCCAGGATTGCTTGGGGGTCAATGTTTCTTCCTCCTCCCTCCACGACGTTGCCTTTTGGGTGACCCCTAAGGCATCTGTTGTCTACTATAAACACTATTCCCGGGTGCTGATGTCAAGACCACAATTCGTTTTTGCGGAATATTTTCTAGTTTAAGAAGCTTTAAATTAAGCTGTCGTTTAAGCGCAGTCTGAATTATCTTCCGGTCCTGTTCCTGCTGATCTCGTATTGAACAATCTCTTAAAGATGTGCCACCCAAGCCAAGCACAATTTCATCTAATTCTTGCTGGAGTACAATGGGTAAAATAGCCGAGTTCATCTCAAAGAGTATTTTTTGAAGAATAATAACAAATTTTCCTTCCGCTGTCTGCTGGGCCGTAGCCAAGGCATCGGGATTTAATTCTTTCAATAGTTCGGGCTCATCTATGATTTGGAAAAGGACTATCTTGTCTTCAAGAAGACAGAAGGCTTCTTTTTCTTGATTGACTCTATATTGACCTGGAGCAATTTCTAGCCCCAAATTTTCATAACGTTGGTAAATTTGAGCTATGGCCCTGAATAATCTTTGCTTGTATGGGTCGATGGGGAACCGGGGCGCCTTATCCATCTTTCCTTCCAACTATTTTTCGCCTCCATATTTTTTTATTAGGTTGCAATCTTTACTGTTTTAGTTATATCACGTCTTCTTTTAAGGGTAAACCCCCACACCAAATAAGGACAGGGTGCTAAAAGTACCCAAATTGACGAAGTCAGTCCTTGTTATGGTGTGGAGGTAAAGTGGCCTATTTTTTAACTTCGATAATTATTTTTTCTGGTATTTTTTTGGAATAGTTTAATAAAAGTGCCGTGGCTTCTAAAACTTTCTCTTTTTTTATTTCTTTACCAAACCCCCTAATTAAAACTGTAGGGCCGGGAAAGTTTTGGGGCTCTAGAATCAGGTCTTTTTTCTTTTTTCCCGCCAACTGATGGATTTGCTTATTCTCTTTCTCGTTTCTTCCTACTATGATTAAAAATCTATTTTGCCTCACTCTGCCAAAGCTTTGAGTGGCAAGCCAAAAAATTCTTCCCTTTCTTAAAATCTGACAATCGTTTCCATCACATTCTGGTGCTTTTTTAAAAAGCTCTCTCAATCTTTTTGAATATTCGGGATCTGTTAAAATACAACCTCCGGCCGGGGTCGGAAATTTTTTTAGTTTCATTTTCTTGGCCAGGACCATTTGAGGTTTCCGAGATTTTCCCTGAAAACCAAAAAGGTTTTCTCTTTTGACCCATCTCCTTTTTTCAGGAATCGTCAAGGGTAATAATTTTGCTGAAAGAGGTCGTAAAATTAAACTCTCCAGCTCTGTTTCTTTTTCTGCTAATTGAAAAATTTTTCTATTCTGGGAAAATGGTCTTTCGCCCAAAACTTCACCCGTGGCTAAAAAATCAAGTTTTTCTCTTTCAAGGATTTCTTTAGCTTTTTTAATCATTAAAATATGGCAATCAATACAGGGATTCATTCCTTGTCCTCTACCATATTTCGGTCTTTTGACAGTTCCCAAGTGTTCTTTTGATAAGGCGATAACTTTCAATTTTAATTTTAATCGTCGGGCTGACCTTTGAGCTGACTGACAATCAAAAAAGAAACTCTTACAACAAACAAGAGCCACTTTAATTTTTTCTTTTCTCAGGATTTCAGCTGCCAAAATAGAGTCTAAGCCTCCAGAAAAAAGTAAAAGAGCTGTTTTTTTCATTATTTCGTTAAAAAGCAATGAGCTTTTTTTAAGATTCCCTTAGTGTTTGGAAAGGTTATTTGTTCGAGAGCATCTTGATAGGGCAACCACCGAAAACCAACATGCTCCCAGGAAATTTTTACCTCTTTTTCTTTGGTTTCTGCCAGAGAAAAAGTGGCTATTTTAAAAATAGTTTTATTCCCTAATCTAAAAAAATATTTAATACTTTCTTGAAAGCCAGGAATGAATTCAAAACTCCTAATCCCGGTTTCTTCCCTTACCTCTCTTTTTATGGTTTCTTGGAGCTTCTCTCCTTTTTCGATAATTCCCTTGGGGAAACCCCAGTGTCCCAGCTTATAGTGAAGAAGGAGGTAATAAATTTTAGAATTTTCTCTTTGAAAAATGACAGCTCCGGCTGATTTTTCAACTGGCATATTTTTTAATTATAACAAACGACGGTTTGCTATATCAAAAAGGCTCATAAATAATCTGAGCCCTTCTTTTTTTAAACATTTTTATTGTCTTGCTTGTTGGCTTTATCAATACTTATCACTTTTACTAAAAAGATTTAAACTTGATGTCATAAGGAGAGCTTGAACCAGTCAGATATACCAAACCTATTCTTGAACCATATTTCTTAAAGTAACCTGTTATCGAATCGTTTCTGGTTAATCCATCAGTACTTTCATCTACCCAGTCAACTGGATTACTATCCCAGGCTCCCCAAGACATTCGTCTCTTATAATAAATGTGGTTGGCAGCAGGAGAACCTGCCCAAAATACATAACTATCACCCGTACTTGTGTCCATGGTTATTACTGGAGCGCTTCTATTAGTGACACTATCTTGAACAAGCTCATCACTTGTTTGCCAACCAGTACCATAGACTCGTTTATTGAAGCGAACCTGAGGGGTTGAAGCTCGCAGATAAGCAAAGTAAACATCATCTCCCATAGCTGTAGCCGAAAGCGCACCTCCCCACTCTGGAACTGAGGCAAGATTGTAATCAGCCACATTAGTTTCTTCTGCCTCCCAGTTGCTTCCATTCCAGAGTCTGCCGCGAATTACTTGATTTTCTACAGCGTAAACTGCGTACATTTTACCATTGGTTAGGGGAACAATTAGTCCTCTCCATTCGGTAGTGCCGGTATTAAGCTTATAAGGAAATCCGGTGTCTGTTATCCAGACTCCAGTATTGGTGGCATTCTTCCAGGCATAGGGAGTGTTTGAAGAATAGTGTTTGTCCCATATAAAAGCGTATCCATTACTATCAACCGCAATGGTGCCCTCATCATGCCGATTAAATAAGCTTCCATTATGAACAGTTTGTGTACCGGCAGACCAGGTTATACTTCCGTCACTGTTGGGTATTCCCCTTTGATAAAATAGATCAAAACCAGAAGTGAGATTGTTCCTCTGCCAATGAACATATGTACCATCAAAGAATACCGAACAATGCCATCCTTCTGTGTTCCAACACCCTGAAACTGTGGCAAAATTTGACCAACTTGACCCATCTGTACTAGACCTATACCCCCAATTACCATTAGTACAATACCAAACCCAATATCTTCCATTGGCATAAAACGATTTCCAATGGCGAGGACCAAGTAAACCCTCATCAGAGCTTGTTGTACCAACTGTAATCGAGGGACCCGGCCCTATACCTCCGTAAACCAATCCCTTTCCGCCAGCCGCATAAACTTCATAAGAACCTCCTTTTTCCAATTCAACGTGAATTTTATAACCTTTTTTGTCTTCTGTTGATTGGTACTGATAAGAATAAGGAACTTCTGCCTCTGTAACTTTACCATAAAGGGGGTCTCTCGGAATTATGGGAAGGTATTGAGGATTTTTCATTACCTGAGTAAAGGGACCGTTTGTATCTTCATCTTCCTCTATCTTTATCCAATTTAGACTCTCTGGATATTCTTTATTATCGTAATAATAATACTCGAGAGCTGTTCTTATAGAATCTACTTCGGCAACTCTTTTGCTGTCTCGGCTTCCTGCTCGGGTGCCGCTCATTGCGATAAAAACAAAACTGGTGAAAATCGCGATAATAGAAGTTACGATTAAAACCTCGGTGAGAGTAAACGACTTTTGATAGTTTTTGGTCATTATTTTATTTTAGCAAAAAAAGCTTGTCAATGTTATTCTATTTAAAGAAATTAAGTAACCCCTTTAATGGTTGAGTGTTGATGACATCTTCTTTCTCAGCCCAGCCCCTTCTTGCTTGGGCAATACCCAATTCAATAAAACGCAATTGGTCTTTTTGATGAGCATCTGTATTAATTATCATTTTAACCCCGGCTTCTTTTGCCATCCTGATTTTTTGGTCATTTAAATCCAGTCTTTCGGGCCAAGAATTGATTTCTAAAATTACCCCGAATTCTCTGGCTACCCTTAAAATTTTTTCGAAATCAATTTGATACTCATCTCTTCTTTTTAAAAGTCGGCCTGTTGGATGAGAAATAATATCAATGTTGGGATTTTTCATTGCTTTAATTATTCTTTCTGTCATTTGTTTTTGAGGAATCTTAAAACTAGAATGGACACCGGCTATAGCATAGTCTAATTTCTTAAGAGCCGAATCTTTTATATCGATAGAACCATCTTTTAAAATATTAGTTTCTGCTCCCTGGAGCAGTCTAAATCTGAGACCCTCTTTTTGAAAACTTTCATTTAGTTTATTAATTTCTTTTTTTTGCTGTGCGAGCTGTGCTTCATTAAGGCCCTGTTCAATTCTTAAAAATTTAGTGTGGTCTGAAATACCCAAATATTCATAGCCGATTTCCTGGGCTTTTTGAGCCATTTCCAAAATCGAATTTTCTCCCCCGTCCCATTTTGAATGACAATGTAAATCTCCTCTAAGGTCATTATAATCAATTATTTCGGGCAATTTGCCTTCTAGGGCAGCTTCAATTTCTCCCTGGTCTTCTCTTATTTCGGGGGGTATCCAGGGCAAATCAATGGCTTTATAAACCCCGGTTTCTGACCAACCGGCAATCATTTTTCTTCCCTTAAAAACTCCGTATTCATTAAGCTTCAAACCCTTTTCAATAGCAATTTTTCTGGTAATAATGTTGTGTTCTTTAGAACCTGTAAAATATTGAAGGGCAGAACCATAACTTTTTTTGGCTACCACTCTCAAATCAACATCAAAACCCTCTTTTAATCTAATTGATGACTTGGTAGTACCTTTCCCCCAAATTTTAATGATACCGGGAAAAGAAGTAAAAATATCCATTACTTTTTGGGGCTTTTTTGTTACCGCCAGAATATCAATGTCACCAATAGTTTCTTTCCGGCGCCGAATGGAACCGGCTAAACTAATTTGCTCTACCTCTTTTGAACTTTTTAATCTTTCTTCGATTTCTCTAGCTTTGGGCAAAATTTCTCCCAATAAAAACCTACCCTTGCTTCTTTTTAAGAAAGCTATTCCTTCTAAAATGTTTTTTTCGGTCTTTTCCCCAAATCCAAAAAGAGAAGCGATTTCGTGGGCTTTAGCTGCTTTTTCTAAATCTTTTAAATTTCTAATTCCTAATTTTTGATATAAAACTTTTGCTCTCTTTGGCCCCATTCCCTCAACCGCAATTATTTCTTCTAAGTTTATCGGGAGTTGTTTTTTGAATTTTTCATAATATTGAATCTTTCCTGTTTTTAAATACTCCTCAATTTTAACGGCAATGCTTTTTCCCACCCCTGGAATTTTTTCCAGGGCTTCAATCCCTCCTTTTTTGTAAATTTCTTCGACATCTTCTTCCAGGGCTTCCAAGGTAATAGCTGCCCTTTGATAGGCAAAGGGTTTAAAAGCCACTTCTTCCATCTCAAGGTAATCAGCTATTTCATAAAATATATGAGCTAATTCTTTATTTTTCATGGTCAGGAAAGGGTTTATAAAAAGAAATCCGAGGCAATGCTTTTTTTCGGGAGGACATTTCTTGGTGAATAAACAGTAAAAGACCAGCTGAAATTAGGGTTAAGGTACCTGTCAGAATAAAAATAACTTTAAATCCAAAAATAGAAACTAAAAGCCCACCAATAGCTCCTGCAATACCTGCCCCAAGCCCCAAGGAAGTGCTTTCTATTCCCCATTCAAGAGCTTCCTTACCCCTATCAATATTTCTTGTAAAAATAGCTCCCCAGGCAGGTACTACCATAGCCATGCCTACAGCATGCAAAACCTGGATACTATAAATATGCCAGGGTAGAAAAGAGATCACAAACCCAAAAGGAGCTAAGCCGGTCAAAACAGTTCCCCAAAACATGAACCAAAAATCATCTTTTTCTTCTGGTTGCTGGTCTAAATGTTGCCCGATTGGAATCTGTAAAGAAGACTTCACAATCCAATAAGTTAAAGAGGCAAAGCCGGCTATTTTAGCTCCCTCTGCCAGATTTCCTATTGCTATTTTTTGAACAAGGAAAATGGCGAAAATGGGCCCGAGTAATCCCCAGCCACTATTTAAGAAAAAATCACTAATTATTAAGACTCTTATAACTTTGTTAATGGTTTTTAACATATTTCTTAATTACCAATTGTCTTTACGCTTATTTCCCTTTTTCTGGGTCTATTATCAAAATCAATAAAAACCAAATTTTGCCATTGACCCAATACCAATTTTCCATTCTCAATTGGCACGGTTAAAATGGGCCTTAAAAGGGCCGATCTGATATGGGCGTAACCATTGCAATCCCCCCATTTTTTACAATGTTCGTAATCTTCTGACATTGGAGCAACTCTTTCAAGAATCCTTTTAAAATCTTTAATTAAACCTTCTTCGTATTCAATGGTGGTTATTCCACAAGTTGAACCGGGACAATACACCAAACAAAATCCTTCTTTTATTTTAGATTTTCTAACCATTTCGAGAACCTGGGGAGTAATATCAATGATATCGGTAAAGCCTTTTGTAGAAATTGTAAATCTCATTTTTCCAATTTATTAACTAAATTGTTTTTAAACAATAAAATTGCCAAGCGGAATGAAATTATTATACCGGTTAAAGCCAGAATTAATTCTGTCCCTCTAATAATCGTGGTGAAGGCAGTGGCAACAGAGATTCCCCAACCCAATCCGCCAAAAGCAAAAATTTGAATTGCCTCATGAGAACCCAGGGCTGTTGGTATCGGCACCATTGCCGCCAAATAACTAAAACCTAAAACAGATAAAACGGGTAGGAATCTTGGTTTTTGACCCAGAAATTCTATTAAAAGCCAGACTCTTAGATACATTATCGTCACCCTGGCAAAAGAAAGATAGAAAGCTCGCTGGAGAGACTTTTTCTTAAATTTAAAGAAATCAAAAATTTCTTTTTCGGTCTCTAAGGGTTTACTGTCTAATCTATGATTAAAAACTCCAATAAAGGTCTTGATTAAACTTTCTCTTTTTAAAGTTTTGAAATAAAAAAGTAAAATACTGGCTGTAAATAAAAAAAGTGTTCCTCCAAAAATCAATCTTAGGTTCATTGGGGGGAGTCCTATTTTAAAAAGAAAAAATAAAGCCCCAAGAAAAATAATTACTAAATTGGTTGTCCATTCTAAGACTCTATCAATGATTACCGAAGCCGTAGCTTTTGTCCAGGGAATCTGATTGGTTTCTTTTAAAATGAAACTTCGAAAAACCTCTCCAATCCAGAACAGAATAGGAGCCAAAAACATTATGGCAAAACCTGCTAAATAAGGTTTAAAAAGTTGCCAAAAAGAAATTTCTATTTCCTCTCCCCTGAGAATCTCTTTCCATTTAAGATTACCAATTATCATTATGGATAAAGTCAAAAGTAACATAACCATTCCTTGCCAGCCGGTAAAAACAAGAAGGGTATTTTTGATTTCCTGCCATCCTACCGTTTTACCAATCCAGAGAAAAAGCCCTATTCCAATAAAAAGAGAAGTCAAAAAAAGTAAAAAATTTCTCATCACTAGACTCATTATATCTCAGGCAGAATTGAAAAACAAAACCCCTTAAACTCACGGGGTTTTGTTCTCCTTTATGATTTATTCAAATTTTAATCTCTCGACCCTGAGTGATTCTTCGATTTAACTTTATTTTACAGAGTAAATTTTGTCAAATCTGTTTACAAATCCTCAAAAGCTCTCTAGCGTTTTCGATGGCATAACCTGCCAAGTCATTGTTAAAATACACATAGATATCCAATCTCTGGTTCAACCATTTTTTGATTTTTTGAGAGATACCTTTTAATTCTTTTTTTGTATATCTTGAAGAAAACATCGCTTTCGGCCCATGTAATCGAATATAAACAAATTCTGTTGTGACCATATCAGTTCTTGGATAACGGGAAGAATCAGCAATAACCCAAGCAACATCATATTTTTTCAATAATTTGTAAATTTTTTCGTCACACCAGCTTTTATGTCTAAACTCAAAAGCAAGCCGAAGTGACATGTAACAAGCAACATGCGACAGGGATTCTTTTGTTTTCTTACTTGTTTCTTGTCTCTTGTTTCTTGTAACTAGTTTTAGGAATTCCTCTAATCTTTTAAGGTTTTCTTCAGTTGCTTGAAAGCTTGGTGGAAATTGAAATAAAAAAGGACCTAATTTTTCTTTCAAATTTAAAGCGTTATCCAAAAATTTTTGCCAGGCATTTTTCATTCCTTTCAATCTCTTAATATGAGTAATAAATCTACTAACCTTAACAGCAAATAAAAAATCCCGGGGAGTTTGGGAATACCATTTTTGGTAGGTGCTCGGCCGGGGTAAGTGATAGAAAGAATAATTTATTTCCGTTGTTTTAAATTGTTGAGAAAAATACTTTAATTTATCTTTATGTTTTAGATTTTCGGAGTAAAAAACCCCTTTCCAATGATCGTAAACCCAACCCGATGTGCCAACATATATCTTAGGCATTATTAATCTTTTTCATTTTTCCTTTTAAGGAGATAGAGTATTTTATAAATAAATTTCTTACCATAGAATTTTTTCTTTAGCTCCTCCATAAACGCAAGGCATATTGAATTGTCGCATTTTTCAAAAGCCCACTCCCAGAGAAAGCCGACTGGTAAATTCTTGTCTTTTTTTTGATATTGAAGCCCCTGGAGCAAAACTACCAAGACATTAAGTTGATTAAGAAAACGAGCTTCAGGGGTGCTAACTGTTTTATACTCATCAAAAAGTTGAAGGATTTCTTTCTTTGGGGAATTGGGGAGCTTGCGGGTTAGTTTTTGAAGAGCTAACTTCTCTTTCTTATAATCTCTGGCAAATTTATTTTCTTTTTCTTTTCGCGAAAGACGGGGCCATTTTTCAAAAACTTTTAATCTTGCTTCTTTAGCTTTGGGTAAAACGCGACCGTAGGGAGTAATAAGGTCACCAGTATAAATCGCGGGTAATTCGTGACAAAGCGCCATTTTCAAAAGTTTTTCCATGTCAAGGGCTTTGTTTTCTTTACCCAAAATCCAAGCTATTATGGTGAGAGTAAAGATATGAGAAGCTACTGTTTCGGGATCTCTAACGCCGAGGCCAACCCAAAGTTTTCTGGGCATTCTTTTTAATTTTCGTATTTCTAAAAGAAAATCTAAAATACTTTCCAATTCAGCGTTTTCTTCTTTATCAAAAGTTGTTTTATCAATCTCGAATTTGGTGTTATAAAATTTTTTTTGAATAATTTTTAAAAGTAGCGAAAGCAAAGGGTCAACCATCAACTCCTCTGCCTCCTCCCACCAGGGTGTAACCAATGAATAGTCCTTTTTATTGAGACGCTCAAGCGCTTCTAGCATACTATCTATTTTATCTGTCTGTTTAAAAAACCTGCCTTCATTGGACCTGCCTTTTTTATAGTCCAGCCAATAAGAAAAAATTTCTTCTCTTGTTGGTGAATTAAGGGGTTTAATTACTTTTAAAAGACATTTTTTCTCCTTTTCAAACTCTTTTTTTTCTCTTTTTATTTTTTCTTTTAGGGGCAGCCTAACCCATCTTTTAAGAGCTTCTTTTCTCTTTTTTCCTTCTTTTGGTAAAAGACCCCAAAAGGGGGTCAGGTCGCCGGAATAAACTTCGCAAAGGTCGTGAGAAAAAGCAATTTTAATAATTCTTTCGGCATTCAGGTTGTTTTTTTGACCTAACAACCAACCCGCTATAGCTGTCCGAAAAGTATGGTCTGCTACTGTTGGGGGGTTTTTAATCCCCAGCCAAACCAAGCCAGTTCTTGGTATTTCTTTTAACTTATTAGTTTCTAGAAGAAAATTAAGGAGACTTTTCATAATAAAAAAACTCAAGATTTCTCCTGAGTATATCACAATTCTGTTTGGGTCTCAAGTAATTATTCCTAAACCAAAAATATAGCTTTTGGCTTTTCTTAGGTGAAATGATATTTAATCTTTTTTATTTTATAAGCTACTTTTATTGGAGAAGTAATTGTTATTTCATCTCCGACTTTTTTCCCCAAAAGTGCTCTTCCGACTGGTGACTCAGAAGATATTTTTCCTTCGCTGGGATTAGCCTCCAGAGTACCAATAATTATAAATTCGTTAATTTGCCCATCAGCTTCTTGCAAGGTAACCGTAGCTCCCAGGTTGACTGTGTTTTGCTTTTCTTTTGGAGGAACCTTTATTAGGACAACGTTTTTTAAAACATTTTCCAGCTCAGTTATTTTAGCCTCTATAAAGCTCATATCTTCGCGAAAAGAAAGATATTCTGGGTTTAAGTCTTCGGAATGTAAAATCTTCGGGGACTCTCCCTTAATTTTTGAAAGCTTAAGAGCTTGTAGGTTCTCGTATTCTTTTTTTATCTTCTCTAATCCTTTTTCGGTTAAGTAAAACTTCTTTTCTTGTACCATATTTTTAAGTTTAAAAGCGAGCGAACCCCCTTTATTTGGAGGTTCGTGGCGTTTTGTTCTCTTTTCGTAAGGGTCTAATTCTTTTTTTTAGCGAACCTCCCAGTAGGTTTTTTTGTGATGGGGAAAGGGGTAAAAATCTCTCCAGAAAGGATATTGGTGGTAGGAAAGCAGGAAGAATCGGTTTTTTCTTTTTGTGTTTCCATTTTGTCAGCAAGTCTCTAACACCCCATTATAATACTCGCGAAATCCCTGTCAAGACCTCTTCTTTAAGGATTCTTGACCGTTTTAATTTTAGAAGATTTTAATTTAAAATGAAGTAAATTAATATGATTGAAATTGATGGAAATTATTTAGAGGGTGGTGGTCAGGTTTTAAGAACGGCAACCTCTCTTGCCGCAATTACAAAAAAGGATTGTCGTGTTTTTAATATCAGAAAAAATAGACCCAACCCAGGATTAAAGCCTCAGCATCTTTTGGGTCTCCGCGCCCTCTCTCAGCTCTCTGGAGGGAAATTGGAGGGAGACTTTTTAAAATCAGATAATATTAGATTTTTCCCCGGACAAATTAAGAATCAAGGGCTCCATATAAGAATAGAAACCGCAGGGAGTATTACCCTGGTTTTACAAACCCTAATTCCTCCAGCCTTGCTTGCCCCAGAGCCAATAAGTATTTTCGTTTAGAGGGGGCGCCACAGTATACTTTTTTTTTCACCAACCATTGACTATTTCAGGTATGTATTTTTAAAAATATTAGAAAAAATAGGAGGAAGAGTTGAAATTAATATTATGAAAAGAGGTTATTATCCAGAAGGAGGAGCAGAGGTCAAGGTAAAGATTTACCCTTCAAAGCTCAAAACTCTTAATCTTTTAGAACGAGGGNGGCTTAAAAAAAGTTTTAGCTATCTCTGGAGCCGCTGAAGTTCTCCAAAATAAAAAAGTTGCGGAAAGACAATTAGCTGGGGTAAGAGAGATTTTTAGCCAATTAAAATTGTCGATTGAAGAAAGAGTTGGATATTACAAAACTCAGTGTCCGGGAAGCCAAATCTGTTTAACAGCTGAATTCCAAAATACGGTCATTGGAACCGACAACTTAGGAAAGCTTGGCAAAAGAGCAGAAGATGTTGGTAGGGAAGCGGCTTTGGAGCTTTTAGAAGAACAAAAAATCTGACACTTGTTTAGATAAACATTTAGCCGACCAAAATTTTTGCCTTATATGGCATTGGGTCAAGGAAAAAGTTCGGTCAGGGTTTCAAAAGTTACAAATCATACCAAGACCAATATCTGGGTAATTGAGAAATTTTTAGAAGGAAAATTTGAAATAAACGACAATATAATTACCTGGACTCCAAAAGTTTAATTATTTCTTTTTTCACTTTTTTCTCGATTTTCTCGAGCCGAATAAAAAATTTTTGGACCAAACAAAAAAAATAATCCAAATTAAAATTAGTAAAAAGCCAGCAACAATTAAGATTTTGCCAAGATAAAAAATCATTTTTTTATCTCTAAAGATATTGTTCTCCTATAATTTCTGGCTGAAAGTATTTATTAATTTTAATTTCAATCGGAAATAGTTTTTGGATTTTGTTATTAGAGATAGTAACCCTTAATAGAAGTCCTCGTGTGGTTTCCTCTGAAAATCCTTGGTCAAAAACAAAATTCCCAAGAGAATAAACAATATAACCTCCCTTATATTTCTCAATTTCTTGAATTACATGGGGGTGGTGGCCAATAACTAAATCTGCACCAGAATCTATAGCTAAACGGCCAAAATATTTCTGGGTGGGGGTTGGATTGAGTTGATACTCTTCTCCAAAATGCATTGAAATTATTACGATATTGGCGTTTTCCTTCGCTTTTTTAATATCTTTCACAATTTTCTCATCCAACCAAGCAATACCTGATTTATTCTCGTGAGCTACCCAGTATTCCGAGCCTAAATGATTATAAGCTAAAAAGGCAATTTTTGTCCCGTCTATTTGCTTAACTAAGGGTAAATGAGCCTCCTTTTCAGAAAATCCACCACCAACATAATCAATTCCGATCTCTTTTAATCTTAAAAAAGTATCTTCCACTGCCTCTCTCCCATAATCAAAAATGTGATTATTGGCTACCGAAAGAACATCAAAACCAGCGAAAATTAAACTTTCGATTGTTCTGGGTTCATTTCGAAAAGAATAAATACTACCAACTCTCTGGCCCTTATCAGAAATTGGTCCCTCTATATTTCCAAATGAAATGTCGGCTTCATTAAGATTGGTAGCGATTTTAGAAAAAAGAAATTTATAGTCTCCCTCCCCATATTTTTTAACCATATATTTCACTCCCCTATCTAACATAATATCACCGACAAAATTTAGGGTTATTTCCTTGGGTTGCTTCTGAGAAAAAAGAGGAAAAATTTTAGCAAGAAAAATTTGAGAAATTCCTTCTTTACGTTCAAAAACAAAAAGCCCGCCAAACAAAGTGGTAATTAAAAGTAAAATTAACCAAAAGAAAGGGGATTTAAAATTTTCCTTAAGGGAGAACATCATTCTCTATAAAGTCTTTTTAAACCTGCTTTTTTAGCGAACTTGATTGCCTCTCGATATTCTTCGTTTGTAATTCTCCGAGAAAGTTCAGGGTAATGAAATGCCCTATAAGAAGGGTAATATTGATCCATAATATTCAAAAGGGTCTCTTTCGAAATTTCTTTGGCTATAAATTCAAAGGTTTTTTCAGAGCTTGCTAAACCATTAGGTAAAACCAGATGTCTGACTATCAAGCCCTGAATAGCTATTCCATTTTCATTAACTACCAGGTCGCCAACCTGGCGGTACATTTCTTTTAGGGTAGCTTTCATAACCTCGAAATAATTAAGGACTTTAGAATATTTCTGAGCAGTTTTATTGTCTGAATATCTGGCATCTGGTAGGTAAATATCAACGATGCCGTCTAAAAGCTTTAAAACTTTAAGTGAATCATAAGAGCTTGTATTGTAAACCAGGGGGATTTTAAGACCTTTTTCAACAGCCAATGCAAGTGACTTTATAATTTGAGGCACTTGAGGAGTGGGGGTAACCAAATTGATATTGTGACAACCTTTGTTCTGAAGGGTAATCATCATTTCAGCTAACTTTTCAAAAGAAACTTCGGACCCTATTCTCAATTGAGAGATTTCGTAATTTTGACAGTAAACACAGGCGAGATTACAAGAGGTGAAAAAAATGGTTCCCGAGCCTGCTTTTCCAATCAAAGGACTTTCTTCTCCAAAATGAGGATGAAAAGAAGAAACAACGGGTAAAGCCCCTAATTGACAAACTCCCCTTTCGTCTTTTAGTCGGTTAACATGGCATTTTCTGGGACAAATCTCACAATTTTCTAAAATTTTAAAAAGCTTTTGACCCCTAAATTTAAGCTCTTTTTTTGAAAGATTTAAATAGGAAGGATATTTTTTCATAAATAAAAATGTTTGCTTCTTATTTATTTTACCAGAAAAGAAGTAAAAACCGGCAGGAACCGGTTTTAAAAGTTTTGCTCTATCGATTTAGCAGGTAAGATGGAAAAGACCTGTCAGTTTATTTTCTTTTTCCTTTTCCAGAATAATATTAAAAGTTTTCACTGCCTCTTCTGTTTTATCAATTATGAGATCGACTCCTTTTTCTCGAATAGCTTCTTGGGTCTTTTCGGTAACTTTGGCTGCTCCGTAAGCACCTGTGCCCAAAATAATTGTATCGGGATTTTTTTCCAGTGCTCTTTTAATATCTTCGGCATTGAAAATATGGCTTTCTTTTCTCCACCAACTCAAGACCTCGCCAGTCCAGTAAACCTCAACATCATAATTATATCTTTTTCCGTTAATAATAATAATACCGAATCGATATTCCTCAATCATTTTGAAAAAGCGTTTTTTGTTTTGACAAAGTCTTTTGTTCTCCCTTTGAAAATATTCTTATTTTACCATAAACACCGTCGTAACCCGGCTCAATAAATACCTTTCCTTCTCTAACCCTTATTATACCCTCAGCGATTTCTGAAAAAGTGGCTGCTTCTAAATCTCGGCGAGTAACATCGAGTAAAATCTTGAATTCATTACCAAATTTTTTAATTAGATTTTTATACTCAGTTTCAACCTGTTTTGCGTTGGTTAAAACGTTCATAGCATCAGCAATTATTTCTGTTAAAGGAATTAAACTTTTAAAAGGAATGGTGTTTTCCGGTTTAAATCCTTCGGGTCTATCGGCAAGTTCTTCGACTCTATTTAAAACACCGATAGTAAGGGACCTCCCACATCTTGGGCAGATATTATTGTATTTCCTTGATTCTTGGGGTGATAAGCTTATCTCACAGGCCCTATGCCCATCGTAGTGATATTTTCCCTCTTGGGGGAAAAACTCAATTGTATATAGAAACTTCTGGGAATCTTTCGATTTAATTGCGTCAAAAATTGCTGAATAACTTAGGTTTTCTAAATCAAAAACATTAGCTTCCCGCCCTATTTTTTGAGGAGAGTGGCTATCGCTGTTTGAAATTAGAGCCATTTTATCAAGAGCAGAAAGTCTCCAGTTCATTGGCGGATCAGAGCTTAAACCAGTTTCGATGGCATAAATATGCTTTGAATATTCTTCAAAACACTCTTCAATGGAATCAAAGCCTGACTTTGAACCAAATAGTGAAAACCAGGGAGTCCAAACATGGGCAGGAACTATTAAACAATCTGGAGAGATTCCCAAAACAATTTTAACTAATTCCTTGGCGTCTAAACCCAACATTGGTCTTCCATCGGCTCTTAAGTTACCAATCCATCCCAAATGAGCGTTTATTTTTTCGACTATCTCAAAAGAGGGAACGAAAATTATAATGTGAATTTTCCGAACCCTTCTTCCCTTGGAGTATATACAACTAACTTCGGTGGTTAAGAGAAAACGTGTTTCAGATTCACTTTCTTTCATTTTGTATAAACCATTTTCTGTGCTCACCAGTTTTTCTTTTAGTCTTTTAAACCACTCGGGATGAGTTATGTCTCCGGTTCCTAAAACCTTGATACCTTTAATTTTGGCCCAACTATCTAACTCTCCCAAAACCATTCTGGGAGAAGTGGCTCTTGAATATTTGGAATGCAAATGAAAATCGGCAACGAATTTCATAAATTTATGAAAGGAAAAGGTGAGAAATTGCTCCCAATAAGAGCACTATCATTAAAGTATATAGTAAGGGTGAGGGAAGTTTCAAGTTATATTCTGGCTCTCTATTACCTAAAAATTTGGCTTTTTGAAAAATCAAAATGATGATTATTCCTTCCATCGCCCCAATAAAGCTGCCTGTCCAGCCGATGACTTCTATAAATTGCCGGAATCCCGATAAAAATAAAAGGAGGGGTAACATACAAGAAGCCAAAAAGGCGAAAATTTTAGAAAACTTATAATCATAGATAAGAGTGTTTCTAAGATAAAGGCCGAGCATTAAAAATGAGTCTGCTAAAGTTATTACTCCCGCTAACACTCCCAAGAAAATAACTTTTTTATCCAAAAGAGAAAGAAGACCAGAGAATGTGTCAACAGAAGTAGAGCTTCCGCTTACCCCTATCACTGCCAAGCTGAAAAGACAATATAATAAAATAGCAATTGTCATTGAAACGAAAATCGCCTTTTTAAATCTTTTTCTTTCCTGGGAGGTTTTAAAAATGTCAGCCATTTCCGGAATGGCGCTCCAACCAGTGAGCGCAAATAAAACTACTCCGTAAGGCAAAAATAAATTAGGGAAATCCAATAAGTTAAAGTTTTTAAAATTAATACTGGGAATAGAAAGATAGAAAATAGAGATAATAATTAAAATGAAGGCGAAATTGGTGAAAAGTTCTGCTACGGCGATAAGTTTTATTCCCCTAAAAACAAAGGGGGAGAGAATTAACCAAAATATTAAACTCAGATAGAAAGAAGATAGTCTGGTAAATGGAGAAATAAGAATTTCTAAAAAATCTCCTCCTAAAATAATATAAGCTAAAAGAACGGCTATCATTCCAAAAACCGTAGAAAAAGCCGCCACTCTCTCTCCCCATTTTCCTAAATACATCTTGGCATAACCTGGTAATCGATGTCTTTCACGGGTACGCAAAATTATTTCACCAAAAAGTAAATGGATTAAGAGCACCACTCCCCCCAAGATTAAGAGATAAAAAAAGCCGGGTACTATCCCGCTTTTCGAAATAACGTAAGGAATACCAAATATTCCCGCTCCTATCACCGTTCCTAAAAGCAAGGTCACAGCCAAAAAGAAATTTCTATCCGTCATTTTCTTTCGCGAAAGAATTTATCTTCTACCTTACCAAAGCCGGCTAAAATAATTACGGCTAAAAGGGTAGTGAAAATAGCTAAAAAATAGAGTCCGGCCCCAACAGCTACCCCGATAGCAGCTACTCCCCACAAACCAGCAGCTGTTGTTAACCCCTCAACTCCTTTGGGAGTTTTAAAAATGGTGCCCGCGCCTATAAAACCCACTCCGATGGCTATGGCCTGAATAATTCTAACCACATCCATTTCGGAGGTATCCAGAGAGTGGAAAAAATGAAGAGAGATAAGGGTAAAAAGACAAGAACCAAGAGAAACCAGACTATAAGTTTGAAGTCCAGCTTCTCTTTTTTTTATCTCTCTTTCTAAACCAATTAAAGCGCCCAAAAAGGTAGCTAAAAAAAGCTGGCCAAGAGTTTGAGGCTCCATAAAAAGCAACTTTAAATAATTTATAGTTTATAAACCTTATAACCCTCTCTAACTTTTTCCTTAACCTTCATACCAATCGAGTCGCCAACTTTAGCTTGCTGGACTTTTTCGTGTTCAATTTCCATGGAGTCAACCTGCTGAGAAAAATCAGTTCCCTCACCACCAGCAATTCTGATACTGTCGCCAACTTTTAATTTATCAGATAGCTCAATAACTGCTACCCCGATTTTACCAAAAAAGTGGGTGACTCTACCGATTAACTTTCCCTCTTCGGGAAGAGGAGCTTCCTGTGGCATATTTTGAAAATTTAAGGTGATTTTTTTTCGACCTTTGATTTGTCTTTTTTAATAGCTTTTATTAGTCTTTTAACCAGTTTTTTGGAGTCTTTTTCGTAAATAATCCTTCTTACTCCTCGATAAGGACCTGTTGCTATTTGCTTTATTTTATCAGCTGTTCCTCCAGTTCCTACCAACACTCCTATTGGTTTCTGAACCTCAAAAGCTGTAACAAATTCATGTAAGGTACCCATTCGGCCACAGACAATAACTATTCCATCTGCAGCTTTGGTCATTAAAAGATTTCTTCCTGTATAATCTGACCCGGTATAAATCATTATATCAAAGGCGTCTATCGGAAGTTTATATGTCTTTACGTGAGCAGCTTCTGAGGTGGCAGGAGAAAATCCGATTGAAAATCCATTTGCTTCTTTGCAACCCAAGGCGGCAAAATAAGGAACGCCTGTAGTAGCTCCGGTGATTAAAATACATTTTTGGCGACTGATTTCCCGCCCCACCTCCTTAGATATCTCTTTGATATTTTTGCAACAATGGCTCACTCTAGCTGCTCCAGAAACTGCAATTTTGTATTTCATAATTTTATTGTAGCATAAATTAAATAAAACCTAAAAAGAGCTTTCAAGGCTCTTTTTGGGTGAGGGGGAATAGCCCTTTATGAACTTAGCCTAAGTTCAACCCAGTTGGACAATGGCCGGGCAGCTGCTTCAGCCTCCTTCATTAAGAACTACTGTCCAACGAGACAAAAATCTCGTCCCCCTCGTTTTTTATCTTAATTTTTCAGAAATTATTGTCAAGGTTTCTTTATCCACAAAGGTAAGTTCCCCCGGGAAGAGTTTCACCCCGCACCTTTTAATGTGTCCCCACTCCGAGTCGAACGGAGATGTCAACCTTCGGAGGGTTGTGCTTTATCCATTAAGCTATAGGGACAGAAAGGTGCGGGGCGAGATTCCGTCTTGGTCTCTGGAGGACCGCGTTCTATCCATTGAACCATGGGGGCAAGATATCTAAGCACGAGTAATTAAACTACATTGGCTTTTCAGCAACTAAATAAATATTCTGGCGATTACCTTTTTGGTTTTTGACCAGACCCCCTGTCTTGATTTCAAGGTTTACTTTTTTTACTAAATGTACTAATTCTTTTTTAGAAAAACAATGATAGTATCTTTTGGTTTCTTTGCCCCAGGGCTCGAAAATATCTTTAAAATCAAGTTTTGATTTTCCTATTAATTTTAAAATAGTATATTTAAAGAGAAGGGTAATTTCTCTTTTTTGGTGGACTTTCCAAACCGTTAAAATTAAAAAACCGCCAGGTTTTAAAACCCTCTTAGCTTCATTTAAAAACCGTAATCTGAATTCTTCTGAGGGAATTTGATGCAAAACTGCAATACTATAAACTTTATCAAAAAAATTGTTGGGAAAGGGTAAATTAAGGGCTTCGGCTATCTGAAATTTCGCCTGAGGATATTTGATATTAGCTATTCCTATCAGTTCTTCAGAATTATCAACACCAACGTAATCTACTCCTCTTTCTTGAAACAGAAGAAACCATCTTCCGTTACCACAGCCCAAATCTAAAACCTTTTCTCCGGTTATTAAATATTTATCAAACAAAAACTCCAACTCCTTCCAGGCTTCTTTCCTAGTTCTTGAAAAGTCTTTGGCAATTAAGCTATAATCCTGACGGATTTTTCCCAGCAAATATTTAGCATAAGATGGCTCCATATGAAAATCGATGAATTAATAATTAATGAATTAATTAAAAGCCGAGCGAATAATCGAGCTGATTTAGATTTTCTTAAGCGAAAGGTGGCAAAAAAATACAAAATTCCAATGCCGAGTAATATCCGACTATTGAAACTTTATCACGAATTATTGAAAGAAAAAAGGGTTAAAAAATCTAAAAAAATTGAAAATTTACTAAAAACCAGACCTGTTCGTTCTCTTTCGGGTATTGTTAATGTTTCGGTACTAACTAAACCCTATCCCTGTCCAGGAAGATGTCTTTATTGTCCATTAGAAGCAGGAATTCCCAAAAGCTATCTATCTGGAGAACCTGCTGTTGAAAGAGCAAAAAAAATGAATTATAACCCTTTTTCTCAAGTTAAAACAAGGATCGAGTCTCTAGATAATCAAGGCCATCCCACAGACAAAATTGAATTAAGAATAATTGGTGGAACCTGGAGTTTTTATCCAAAAAATTATCAAACTTATTTTATCAAAAGATGTTTTGATGCTTGTAACCGTGAGGAGGGTAAAACTCTTAAAGAAGTCCAGAAACGCAACGAAAGGGCCAAACATAAAATTGTAGGTCTCTCGGTGGAAACCAGGCCTGATTTCATTACCAAGACCGAAATAAAAAGAATGAGAAAACTGGGTATTACTCGGGTAGAGCTTGGAGTTCAAAGTACTTACGATGATGTTTTAAAGTTAAATATCCGGGGACATGGAGTCCAAGAAACCATTTTGGCAACCAAACTTTTAAAAGATACTGGGTTTAAAATTTGTTATCAAATGATGCTTAATTTGTTGGGGTCTAATCTTAAAAAAGATAAAAAAATGTTTGAAGAGCTTTTTCGAAAACCTGACTTTAGACCAGACCTTTTAAAAATTTACCCCTGTGCTCTTTTGAAAGAAGCTCCTCTTTATCGTTTTTGGAAAAGGGGAAAATACAGACCTTATACCAAAAAACGATTAATAAATCTAATAAAAGAGGTTAAAAAGAAAATTCCTTATTATGTCAGGATTCAAAGAATAGCGAGGGATATCCCCTCCCCAAGAATTATAGCTGGAGGATCAAAGCTCTTAAACGTAAGACAGGTCATAGCCAGAAAGATAAAAAGTGAGGGTTGGCGCTGTCGTTGTATTAGGTGTCGAGAAATTAGAGAAGATTATAACCCTAAAGAAAAATTAAAGCTTTTTAGACAAGATTATAGGGCCTCTGGGGGTAGGGAGATATTTTTGAGCTTTGAAAATAAAAATCGAAGCAAGCTTTACAGCTTACTTCGCCTCCGTGTCTCCAGTCAATGTAACGAGGAAAGACCTCGTTACATTATTCCGGTATTGGAAGGGGCGGCTATAATTAGAGAAGTTCACACCTATGGTCAGCTGGTACCGGTGGCTGAAAGGAAAAAGTTGGCCCCTCAGCATCAGGGTCTTGGTAAAAAATTAATACGAGAGGCAGAAAAAATAATTAAAAAAGAATGGGGGTTAAATAAAATAACTGTTATTGCTGCTGTTGGAACCAGAGATTATTTTCGAAAATTAGGTTATAGGCTAAAGGATGAATACATGATAAAAAGTCTTTCTTGATAAATAAATAAGACTATGTATAATCTACTTCAGAAAGGAGGGTAAAAATTGTCTCAGTGTGTCCTGAAAGAGTTAAGGGGTGTTCGAAAGCTTGAGGGCGAGAAAAGAACTGCTTTAACTATCTGCGTTGATATTCTAAGGATAGCCATAGGGGGCGCTAGTAAAACAAAGATAGTCTACTGGGGAAACCTGAACTTTAAAATAGCAGGGAAACACTTAAAAACATTGGGAGAACTAGGTCTCATTGAACAGTATGATAACTCGAGCTTCTTCATAACCACCAAGAAAGGTAGAGGCGTTGTCGAGTACTTCTTTGACTTAAACCAACTACTCCTGTCTCCAAAAGAGACTCTCGGGTAATCAAAAGGCAGAAAAAATCTTTCTGCCTGTTTTTTTATCTATTTTTAGATGTTCAGATAAAAAGAGTAATTAAATAACCAATTATGGAAAAGAGGGCAATTGGAGGTAGAGCAGGAATTGGTTGGCGTCTTTTTTGAGAAATAAAAAAGAAAAAACCAAAGAAAAGACCAATTAAAGAAAAGAAGGCAACCACCAGAGCTCTTATTAAGCCAAAAGGAACTAAAGAAACCGAAAATAGCAAAGGAAAAACCATATCCCCTCCTCCCAGAATCAAAAACTTACCACCTGGTTTAACTTCTTTTATACTCTCTTTAAAACCCGAAATGTTTGGCGGAACAACTAAAGCCAGAATGGCCTGGCTTTCCATCATTTCTTTAACCATTTTTATCATATGCTTGGTTTTATAAACAGCAATGAAATCGTAAATTGAAAAAAGCATTAAAAGCAATACCACAATTGAGGGACTAAGAGCCAACCCAATTAAACTTCCTGCCCCAGCTACTCCCAAAATAATGAGAAGGTCTTGAATAAAAATGGCGGGTTTTTTAAACCACCAGAGAAGCAAAAGGGTTATTAAAATTAGGGAAATGGTATCTGGCAACCAAGTAGAGAAAACCGTAATTCCTCCTGAAAAAATAGCTAAAGTAAAAAGCGTCTTAAAAACTAAAGCCTTGTTTTTTCGAAACCTAAAGAGCTGAGAGAGAAAAAAGATTACTAGGGTGGCTAAAAGGAAATAAAAAATAAACCCAAAAAGAGAAATTTGGGGTGGGGTAATTTTTTCTTGTTCTAAAAATTTACTTGTTTTAGAGGCAGTGGCAATACCTAACCCTAAAGTAAGGGAAAATAAAAAAGCTTCGAAAGCAAAAATTTTCCAAGGTTCAAATGGAGTAACTATTTTTTTCTCTTCGCTTTGCATCTGGTAATGTTTTGATATTTTTGGTTAATAAAGCGGTCTGGAGTTCGGTAGGAAACCCTTCTTTTTGGGGAACATTTTTTCATATCATCTGTTAAAAGAATGTAATCTTTGTTGAGCTTCGTTTTTTTCTCGGAGAGTTATTTGGCTTTTTTTAATTCCTCTTTCAAAAATCTTTAAGGTTTGGTCATATACCTCTCTGTCCACGGGATAGGGAGTGGCGTCTTTCCCTCCGTGGGCAAAAGAATACCTTGTCGGATCTTCATAGGAGGGTTTAGCTCCATAAATAATTTCAGCCACTAAAGATAGCGCTCTGATAGTGCGAGGCCCTATTCCTTCTGTACTTAACAGTTCTTCAAAATTTTTGGGTTTTAAAAAATGGAGTTTCTCTGCTGTTTTTTTTAATCTTTTAAGGTTAAATTTTTCATTTAAAACCGGATGCCAATAAAACTCAATGTTGCTTAGCTCCATTTCGGTAAATCCTGGTAGTTTTTTCTGTTTCATTAAGCTGTTAGATTTTTCAGATATGATTTTAATGTCTCTCAGAAATGTTTGAGGTTCTTCCCTTACTAATTCGGTAGAAATCTCTTTATTGGTTTTGCTTTCTTTGGCAGTTAAATTAAGAGGTTTGGTGTGCACATCAGAAATAATGCCAGAATGGGGCTCTTCAACGAAATCTTTCACTCCTTGAGAGGCCCAGTGATATCGCCGCGCTTTTTGCAAAAAAGTGTTCATACCTTGCTGCACCACTGTCCATTTACCAGACTTTGTGAAAATTAAGTTATGGTGATAGATTGAAAAATTGTCCTGAATTAAGCTCGAATCAACCTTGGCTGAAATTTTGGAGGCATAAACTAACCGTTGGGTTTCTTTTTCTGACCAACCCAAAAATTGTCCCCATTGTTTAATCTGCTCTGGGGTCTTTTTTGAGGTTTTCCCCTTGCCCCCACAGACAAAAATACCTAAATTATTTTCTAAACTTCTTAAACCCTCTTTTAAAGCTCCTAGGGTAGTTGTAGTTAAACCCGAAGAATTCCAATCAAAACCCATCACGCAGCCCAAACTTTGAAACCAGACAGGATTGGACAATCTTTTTAAAAACTCTTCTGGTCCAAACTCTTCGCAAATTGCTAAGACAATTCCTCGGGCTAATTTTTTCATTCTATCGAAAAGCCAAGGAGGACACTTTCCGTAATCTAATGGAACCGTGGCAATTCCTATTCTCATGGTTTTCTATTTTTATTTTAACATAAAAAACTGGCTTTTTCAGCCAGTTTTTAAATTTTCTTTTGATTTAAATTATTTTTTAACTCTGGAAACCCTAATTAATCCTGAACAGGGAATAATTTCAATACCCCTCTTTTCTAATTCATCTAAAAAGAGATTGATACCCAAAGAATCAGAAGACATATGACCTGCAATTACCACATTGACGTGGGAAGCTTCGGCTTCTTTTTTATGCTCCTCGGAAATATGCATTCCAACTACAGTTCCAATACCAGCGATCGCCATTTTTTCGTAGAGTTTGGGTGAGCCTTCGGTACCTCCGGTCAGTTCGGTTATGGCAATTTTGCCGCAACGGTTTTTTTCTTTTCCTACGAAAATTTTAGGGCCAGCTCCGATTTTTGTGGCTGTTTTATATTCCGGGATTTCTTTCAAAAAACTTAAAAGGTCTTCAAGGCGCATTAAACTATCTTCTTTTTCGACCCTATCTTTAATAAATTTTGCAGCTAAATTGTCACAAACGGTATGTAAACACATTAAATTAAATCCGAGTAACTTTGCCGTATCTACTGTCCGTTGGTGATTGGCAGCATTCACTCCCCGAGCAACTTCGGAAATCCTTTCTGTCATTAATCCTTCGGCAATATTAACAGGTACTCCATATTGATTTAAAACATCAACTTGAAGCTCCATTACCTCTGAGAGATGAGCTAAACCCCTACCTAAGGGATGGTGAGAAATTATTAAATCAATTCCGCCGATTTCTTTAGCTAAGAGAATTTCCGCAGGCTCCATATCAATGCCAATTAAAATCTTTTTAATTTCTTTATCTTCAGCCACATTTAAAACCCTGGAGTCTAAATAAGGGTTGATGAGGGCTTCTTTGTCAAAATCTTCTTTCTTTTCCTCTGGAAGCTTCTCGTATTCTTCTTTTTTTCTTTTCAAAAACCTCTCTATCCCTTGCCTCCCCCGAAAATCAGCTTCAATACTTTTCTGAATGGCTAGGTTGTGAATTTCGTTTATCTTCATTTTTTTGTTTTATTTATTTTTTCAAAAACTTTTTTATAAAGTTCTTCAATTAATTTATTTTGTTCTTCTAAATCTAAAACTTCCTGCCGAATTCGGGCTTTTTCTTGACGAATATATTTGCGCAAACTTTTTGGCAATTTCTTTCGTTTCATTTAAAGCTAAAATTTTTAATTTTGCATTTTGCATTTTGCAATTTGCTTGCCCCGTTAGAAGCCGAAGGCTTTCCTTCGGGGAATTTTGCATTTAAACTATACTTCCATCCCCCGCAAAGCTTTGATTCTCTCTTCAATTGGAGGATGGGTCATAAACAGTTTAGCTATCCAATTTTTAGACTCCATTCCTTTTAGGGGACTCACAATATATAAATGATGGGTGGCATTGTTCGCTACCCCCAGGGGACTGGGATCAGTTGAAATCTTCTCTAGGGCCCTTGCTAATCCTTCGGGATAGCGGGTTAAAAGAGCTCCGGTAGCGTCGGCTAAAAACTCTCTTTTTCTCGAAATAGCCAACTGAATGAGGGTGGCGGCAATGGGAGCTAAAATTGCAGCTATAATTCCGATTATTGAAAGGAGGGGTCTGCCAGAGTCTCTGGAATCTCTTTTTCTAGATCCAAACCGGCTCAGTCTGAGAAAGTAGTCAGAAATCATTGAGACAATTCCAACCAAAACCACCAAAACACTACCCAAAAGCATGTCCTTGTTTCCAATATGAGCTAACTCGTGAGCAAGAACCCCTTCTAATTCTACTCTTTCTAATTTTTCCAAAAGACCTCTGGTAATGGCTATAACTGCGTGTTTTGGATCGCGGCCAGTGGCAAAAGCATTGGGTTGGAGTTCATTAATAATATAAATCTTTGGCAGGGATAGACCAGCAGTAATACTAAGGTTTTCGACAAGCCGATAAAGTTCTGGGTTTTCTCTTTTCTCAATTAATTTAGCCCGAGAAATCAAAAGGACAATTTTATCTGAATACCAGAAACTTAAAAAGGCGGTTAAACTACTAAAGAATACAGATACCCATAAAATAACTGGAGTTTCTAATAGATAACTAAAAAACCATCCCAGGCTAATGATAAAAACCAAAAAAAGAATTAATAAAATCCAGGTTTTACGGACATTGGAGTCTGCTTGGGTGTAAAGGGTGGCCATACGCTTCAGACAATTTTATTTAGAACCTTACTTTTGGAGCTTCTCTTTCTATGGCTTCTGTTAGCTCAAAAAGTTCCATCTTTTTGAATTTAAAAAGCGTGGCTACGATATTGGCAGGAAAGATTTCAATTTTAATACTCAGGTCTCTAACGTTTGCATTATAAAATCTTCGGGCTGCCTGAACTTTATCTTCGGTATCACGGAGCTCTCTCTGTAGTTCAAGAAAATTTTCTGAAGCTTTTAATTCAGGATAGTTTTCAGCAACGGCAAAAAGAGTTTTAAGGGTGTTGGAGAGCGCATTTTCAGCTTCTCCCTTTTCTTTCGGACTCTGAGCTCCTATTGCTCGACTTCGAGCTTCTGTTACTTTCTCAAAAACCTCTTTTTCATGAGCAGCGTAACCTTTCACCGTTTCAATCAGATTTGGTATTAAATCATAGCGTCTTTTCAATTGAACATCTATGTCTGCCCAGGCCTCTTTGGCTCTATTGCGCAATCTTACCAAACCATTAAAAGTAACGATTACCCAGAGAACCAAAAGACCAACAACAATTAAAATAATGGTAATTATTTCCATAAAATAAACTTTTAAATTATCTTACGACCTTTCTCCTGTAGTAGAATTTTGACTAGTTTTTCATTAAGAAAAACTAATATCGCGAAGCGATTCAAAATTTAACTACCGGGTTTATTCTCCTTTAATTACAGCTAAAGGAACTAATCTAGCAACTTTTTTTGATAAGCCAGAACTGTGTATTACCTCTACAACATCATCTACGTCTTTATAAGCCCCCGGGGCTTCTTCGGCAATTCCTCTCAATCCCCAGTATTTAACAATAATACCTTTTGTTTCCAGGTTTTGGACAACCTGGTTGCCGGGAAAACTTCTAATGGCGGCGTGTCGAGACATTACCCTGCCTGCTCCGTGACAAACAGTATACCAGGCCTCCTTAGATTTTTCAGTTCCAACCAGAATATAAGAAGCGGTTCCCATGGTGCCCGGGATAATAACTGGCTGTCCAACTTTCTGGTATTTTTTTGGTATTTCTGGATGCTGAGGAGGAAAGGCTCGAGTAGCTCCTTTTCGGTGAACAACCAGTTTTTTTGGCTTGCCGTTTACTTCGTGCTCTTCTATTTTGGCAATGTTATGGGCTACGTCATAAAGTAATTCCAAAGAAGAAGCTTGACTGCCCAGAACATCTGTCCAGGCTTTTCTGACATAATGGGTAATCATTTGACGATTGGCCCAGGCATAATTTGCCCCACAAGCCATGGCTGAAAAATAGCCTTTTCCTTCTGGAGAATTTATAGGAGAAGCGGCTAATTCTCGGTCGGGCAGTATTATACCATATTTTAGCATAGCTCTCATCATTTCTCTTATATAATCAGTAGCTATTTGGTGACCTAGTCCTCGGCTACCGGTATGAATCATAATCAATATTTGGTCTGGAAATAGACCGAAAATTTTAGCCACTTCTTCTTCAAAAATTTTTTCTACCTTTTGAATCTCTAAAAAGTGGTTGCCGGAACCTAAGGTGCCCACCTGATCTCGACCACGATTTTTAGCTTTCTCAGAAACAGTAGAAGCATCGGCCTGGGGAAGTTGGCCTTCAGACTCACAGCTTTCAATATCTTCTTTTTCCCCGAAACCTTTTTCAACCAATCTTTTTACTCCGCCTTCAAGAATTTTATTAACCGAAGTAGTATCTAATTTTATTTGTCGTCCTCGTCCTAAACCTGAAGGTACTTCTCGTTGAATCTTGATTGCTAATTTATCTAAGAAAGGCTGAGCTTCTTTTTGTTCTAGATTTGATTTTAAAGCCCTGACTCCACAATTGATATCATAACCAACTCCTCCTGGTGAAATGACTCCTGTTGAAATATCCATTGCTGCTACCCCACCGATAGGAAAACCATAGCCCTCGTGAATGTCGGGCATGGCTAAACTATATTTTGTTATTCCAGGTAGGGTGGCTACATTAACCAGTTGGTCAATGGATTTGTCTCCAAAGGTATCTTCCAGCATTTTTTCTGAAACATAAATTCGAGCGGGAACTCGCATATCTTGCCTAAAAGATTGAGGAATCTCCCAAAGCCACTCTGAAAGCTTCTTGAAATCTTTTTTTGCAATCATATAGATTATCCTATCTTAAACTCCAGAAAAAATAAAGGGTGTCCTGGGACGCCCTTGGATTAAAATTTGCTAAACAAAATTTAGATGTCAAATAATACTGTTGCCTCCCAGGTTCCGTCTTTTCTCTGACGAACATCTAAATCATGATAAGTTACTGCCTTAATATCTTCACTAAATCTTTCCACTTTTTGACCAATTAATTCTACCTCTAGCTTTATATCAGTAAATTTTTTAAATTTTATCTTGTTGTAAATTTCTCGATTTATCTGGGTGAGATATAGAGCTTCACTTAAAAAATCCACTAAAAGATTGCTTAAATTTAAGGATTTTATTTTAATCTTTTTGATTTTTGATTTTTGTTTTTTTATTTCAGCCCGCAAACTGTTTGTCATACCCAAAAGCATATTCAAAAAAAGTTCTTCTTTGGTTCTCCCAAAAGCTCTCATTTTTAAATCTGCTGTATGCTCTAAAATTTCGTATTTTTTCATTTTCTATTATTTCTTTAAGGATTTTTCTTGTGGAAATCGAATTACAACAACGCTCACAATAAAACTCGTAAAAAATCCTAAAAAACCAAGAAGGCTGGAGAAAATCAATAGAAAGGGTGAAAAATAAAAGAGAGGGAAAACCCAAAATATAAAACCAGCCGTTGCTGTTATTATCGGTCCTATTCCTATTATGAAAACTCGCCAAAAAAGTTTTTTTTGTTTTTCTTCTTGAAAAGTTTTCGACCAATAAAAAAACACAGTTGATATTACTAAAGCCGCAATTATTAGTAATGCCCTATTTATACTCTGCAACCAGAGAGTTCCACTTATCCAATAATAGATTTCCCCGTCTGATACCAATTGAATTGATGGAGAAAAAAATACCACATTGAGAAAAATATATATCAGCACCCAGTAAGAAAAAACCTTAAAAATTATCGTTTCATAAGAAGGCCATTCCATCAACTCTAATAAGACCAAACTCCAACCCAGAACAAAACCTAAAAGTAAAATATCTACTGAAATAAAAGCTATCTGAATCCAAGTGGGATCGAATAAAACTAATTGGGGTAAGGCAAGTATAATAAAAGCTAAAAATGCAAAAATGGAAGATAGGGAACAGCTTAGCATTGTTTTCATTTTAGATTGTTGATATCTAAAATAAAACCGAACTGAAAATATTAAATTAACAATGGCTGTAGCAAAAGAAAAAAAATGAAAAATAATTCTCATGTTAGGAGGTCTTAATATTAATATTTACAAAATAAAATTTATCTTTTGAAAAATTATCATTATTATTAATTTTTCTATTCCTCTTTTGCTAATTTCTCTGTTTTCCGATGCCGAAGGAAAGTGTTCAGTTTCCTACCTGACAAGGGAAATTTTTAATCTCTTTAATTCTTCTCTAACCACCATCCTGTCATCCCAGGGTATCCTCTTTCCCTTAGCTAAACAAATAGAGGGTTCGCAACCCTTGCCAGTAATGATTATTAAATCGCCTGAATTCGCTAATTTTAAGGCCCCTCTGATTGCCTCTCTTCTATTTAAGATTTTTTTAGCTTTACCTTTAGTTCCATCTGCAATCTGTTCTATTATTTCTCCTGGGTCTTCGTCATAGGGGTCTTCGTTAGTTACGATGATTTCATCACAAAACCTGGCTGCCAATTTCCCTAAAACCGGTCTCTTCCACTTATCGCGACCCCCGCCACAGGAACCCAAAACACATATTATTTTTAAGGGGTTAAAATTATTTTTGAGTGTTAAATAAACCTGCTCTAAAGCATTGGGTGTAAAAGCATAATCTACAATTACCTTAAAGGGTCTAGAAATTACCTCTTCCATTCTTCCCGGTATTCCTCTGGTTTTTTCTAGGGCCAACTTACAGGTTTCTAAACTAATACCCTGTGATAACCCAACACAAACGGCGGCCAGGGCGTTATAGATATTAAACTTACCAAGAAGTTTTAAGTTAAATTCAACATTATTCACAAAAAATTTTACTCCCGAAGGTAAAATTCGAGTATTTTCCGCCCCAATTACAGAGATAGAGGGTAAACCCCTATCTGTTCCTAGGGTGGTGAAACTAATTTTTTTCTCAGATGGGAATTGCAAAAAATACCCTACATTCTCATCGTCTAAATTTATCACATGAATTTTTTTGGTCATTTGAAAAAGTTTTGCTTTTGCCTTTTTATAATTTTCAAAACCACCGTGGGCCTCGATGTGTTCTGGTGTTAAATTGGTCAAAACAGCGATGCTAAAATCAATAAATTTATGCCGGTATTGCTTAATTCCTTCTGAGGTTACTTCCAAGACAGCGTATTGACAACCAGCCCCAAGGGCTTGCCGCAAAAATCTTTGCAATTGAAACCCTCCCATCATTGTCATCCTTAAGGTATTGGGCCATTTTTTTTCTCCTATTTTAAATTCAATAGAAGAGGTAGAAGCTACCCGGAAACCAGCTTCTTCTAAAATTTTGCTTACCAAATTAACCACCGTGGACTTACCATTGGTGCCCGTTATCCCAACTATCTTTAGTTTTTTTGAAGGAAATCCATACAAAAAAGCCCCTAAAAGAGCAGGAAGATAGTGATATTTGTCAATTAGGAAAGAAGGTGTAATTTTTTTGAAGAGCTCCTTCATCTTTTTAATTTTAGCCCAAACTTGAAAAAAGAGGAAGTTTGGGCTAAAAAGAAAAGTATGTTCAACTTAAAGTCTCCCTTTAAACCAACTGGTGATCAGCCCCAAGCCATTGATAGGTTAACTAAAAATCTTAAAAAAGGGGTTAGACATCAAGTTCTCTTAGGGGTAACCGGCTCTGGTAAAACCTTTACTATGGCTTCGGTAATTGAAAGAGTCCAGAGGCCTGTTTTAATAATTTCTCACAATAAAACTCTAGCTGCTCAGCTATACCAAGAATTTAAAGAGTTTTTTCCTAACAATGCTATTCATTATTTTGTCTCTTATTACGATTATTATCAACCAGAAGCCTATATCCCCCAAACAGATACTTATATTGAAAAAGATGCCAAAATTAACGAGGAGATTGATAGATTAAGACACGCGGCTACCCAAGATATTTTAACCAGAAGGGATGTGGTCTTAGTGGCTTCTGTTTCTTGTATTTACAATATTGGGTCTCCCGCTGCTTATCAACAAGTTGCTCTGGAAATTAAACCGCACCAAGCAATAACGAGGCAGGACCTAATTTCTCACTTAACCTCTCTTCAGTATCAAAGAAACGACATCGATTTTAAGCCAGGAACCTTTCGGGTAAGGGGGAATATTATAGATATTTATTTAGTTACCGGTAGGGAAATTTTGAGAATTGAATTTTCTGAAAACAAGATTGAGAAAATCTCGATAGCTAAAGCCTCCTTTAATCCTCAATTTAAAATTTCCAATCAGCAATTTAAGATTTATCCTGCTCATTTTTGGGTTACTCCCGAAGACAAATTAAACATTGCAATTGAAAATATCAAGCTAGAACTAGAAAGAGGGGTAAGGGAATTAAAAAAACAAAAAAAATTACTTGAGGCTCAAAGGCTGCAACAAAGAACAAATTATGATTTGGAGATGCTTAAAGAAACCGGATACTGCCATGGTATTGAAAACTATTCTCGCCATCTCGAGTTCCGAAAACCAGGAGAACCCCCTTTTGTTCTCTTAAACTATTTTCCGAATGATTTTCTGGTGATTGTCGATGAATCTCACATGACCATTCCTCAACTTCATGCCATGCCAAAACAAGATAGGGCCAGAAAAGAAGCCCTGATCGAATATGGTTTCCGACTCCCCTCAGCCCTGGATAACAGACCTTTAACTTATAAAGAGTTTGAAAATAAAATTAATCAAGTTCTTTATGTTTCAGCTACCCCCGCCTCTTTTGAGAGAGAAAAAACTGGGAAAAAATATATTGTTGAGCAACTCATTAGACCGACCGGTTTATTAGAACCCCTAGTTACAATTAAACCAACGGAAAATCAGGTCGGAGATTTAATAAAAGAAATACAAAAAAGAATAAGGCAAAAACAGAGAACTTTGGTTTTAACTCTCACCAAAAGATTGGCCGAGGCTCTTTCTGACTTTCTATCAGAAGAAGACATTAAGGCCAGGTGGCTTCACGCTGAAGTAAAAACTCTGGAGCGACCAAAAATTTTAAGGGATTTAAGGCTGGGAGAATACGATGTTTTGGTCGGAATCAATCTCTTAAGAGAAGGATTGGATTTACCAGAGGTAGCCTTGGTAGCTATTCTTGATGCAGATAAAGAGGGGTTTTTAAGATCAGAAACAACCCTTATTCAGACAATGGGAAGAGCAGCCAGGCACATCGAGGGTCGGGTAATTTTATATGCCGATGAAACTACCAGATCAATGACTAAGGCTATTAAAGAGGTGGACAGAAGAAGAAAAATTCAAGAAGATTATAATCGAAAAAGGGGGATAGTCCCAAAACAAATTACTAAGGATATAAGAGAGTGGCCCTTTATGGTTAGAGAAAAAGAAATCTCAATCGAATTTGGAAAAATTCAAGACAAAAAACTTTTAGAAAGGGAAATGCAAGAAGCCGCAAAAAACTTAGACTTTGAGAGGGCAGCCAAAATACGAGATTTAATCCTAAAACTTAATTCAAAATCAACAATGAGGAGACCGAGTGGTTGATAAAAAAGGTAAAATAATCTATATTAAATAATCACATAACATCATTGTCTTTAATGATTCGGAGGTGGGTCGGGGGGACCCAGGCCCATTCCGAGCCCCCACCATGCCAATAACAAAATCAGCAAAAAAAGCTTTGAGACAAAGAAAAAAAAAAAGAATTAAAAACATCCAAAAAAAGAAAGAGCTTAAGGATATCCTGAAAAAAATCGAGGTGTCGTTAGCCGAAAAAAAGACCAAAGAAGCTCGCTCTCTTTTACCCCGAGCTTATAAGTTATTAGATAAGGCAGCGAAGTCCAGACTAATAAAAGCAAATACCGCTGCCAGAAAAAAATCAAGAATTACCAAATTGATAAACCGGACAAAATAGATCTCAAATCTCTGCAATTAATAAATCAAGAGCTGTTTCCGGTGTAATTCTGCCGGTTTTGATATTAAAATCTACTTCAAGTATTTTCTGGTAGATTTTTTTTAGTTCTTCGGAGGTGAATTTTTGAGCCAGGGGGTAGCTTTTTTTAATTACATAGGGATGAAGACCTGCTTTTTTCCCGAAAAAATAGGGGGATTGATTTCTTTCTACCAGGTCTTTAATTGCCAAAAGATTTCTAAACTGATAACTAATCATTGAAAGCAAGTATAAGGGGGAGTCTCCTTTCTCTAAATGCTTATGAAGCAATTCAAGAGCCTTCTTTTTCTTTTTCGAGGCAATGTGGTCGATGGTTTCAAAGATGTCAGAATTAATTTTTGGTCTCACTAAAAGCTCGACATCTCTTGTTAGAATTTCTTTCCCCTTTTTATAACTAATCAACTTTTTTATTTCATTAGAAAGTTGCCATAAATCATTACCCACAAAATCAATTAATTTTGAAAGGGCTTGGGGTTGAATTTTGGCTTGGTATTTTTTAAATTCCTTTCTGGCCCAGTTTTTCACCAGTTCTCCCTCTAATTTTTTGAATTCTTGATACTGGGTTTTCTTTTTGAGAGCCTTAAATAAAGAATCGCTCGAGGAGACTTTTTCATCTTCAAAAATTACAATGATGTCTTCCAAGACAATTAAGTCTTTAATGTCTTTTAAAAAATTTGTTTTAAAGTGTTGGTTTGAAAAAATTTTTTTAAGTATTATTAATTTTTTCTCTTTAAACATGGAGGTCTGTTGAAGTTCCTCTTTGAAATCTTGAAAACTTAATTCACCAGTTGCCGCCCCGAAATCAAATATTTTTATATTTAATCCTCTTTTGTGGGTTTGTTTGTACTTTTCAAGTATTTCTTGTAATTTTTGATTGAGTCTATAGGTGTCTTCTCCGTAAAGAAAAATAATCATATTTTTTATTAAACCACTACTCTACATCTTATTATAAATTACTCAAAAAAAATAGGCTCTGAATTTTTCATGAAAATTTAGAGCCTTTTAGGATAGTTTATTCGTGCCTCTCTCTATTCTGACTTCCACTCCTCTCTCGCAGACAATAGCCCAAGGAATAATTCTTTGAACTAGATATCTTTGTAAGTAAGCTTCCACCTTGTTTGTTTCTTCGCCGATTATGGGGTCTCTTAGTTCAGCGACTATAATTACTTTGTCCAATTGTTCGCCCCTCCTCCTCTTTTATAAGATCTATATAAAAGCTTGTCAAGAATATAAATACAATAATTTAACTGATTGGTTTATATTTTTGACATCTGGGGCAAAAATGAGCTGCCCTACCTCCCACTTTAATCTTTTTAATTATTGTTCCGCAACGAGAACATCTTTCTCCTGTTCTTCGATAGACCTTTCTGGCCTTATCAAAACCCCCTTCTTTTCCGGTAGGGACCCGGTAATCAGAAATTGACTCTCCCTGGAGATGAACCGCTAGAGACAAAACCTTTCTCATTACCTGATAAACTCTTTTTAGTTCTTTTTCGCTTAATTCGGAAATGTTTTTCAGGGGGTGAATCTTAGCCCTAAATAATATTTCATCTGAATAAATATTACCAATACCTGCAATTACTTCTTGATTCATTAAGATTTGCTTTATTTTCCCTTTCTTCTCTGTCAAAACTTCTCTAAATTTTTCGAAAGTAAAACTTTTTCCCAGGGGTTCGGGTCCTAGTTTTATAAATCCCTGGGAGTCAAACAGTTTTTTGCTGTCCCATAATTCTACTTTAGCAAATTTTCTTACATCAGAAAGAGCCAACATTTGGCCATTATCTAAAGTAAAAATAAGGTGGAGATAACTATTAATTCTTTCTGATAAAGGGCCCAGTGGGGCTTGCCAAGTGTTGTTTTCTCTTGTCCATTTTCCAAAAAGCAGGTGACCTGTAAGTTTTTGATGAATTAATAAGATCTTTTCACCTGAAAGTTCAAAGAGGATATTTTTTCCCCGTCTCCAAATTTTTTTTATTTTCCTTCCCTTAATTTCTTTTTTAAACTGCTGGAAGTTTTTGGGAATTTTAATCGTTTTAGACCAGTCTGTCCAAACATCAAAAAAGGTCCTTCCTAGGACATTTTTTGCTAAATAACGAACCGTTGTCTCAACTTCGGGTAGTTCTGGCATATTAATAACTATAAACTTTAAACTCTAAACAGTTAACGGTCTAGAGTTTAGGGTCTAAGATTTAGGGTTATTTCAGATTAGTCTTAATCTTATCAATAATTTCTCCGGGCGTGAAATGGGCTTTAATGAGGTAGTCGACGGCTCCCAACTTTAAACCTCTTTCTACGTCTTCTTTTTGTCCAAGGTTAGAAAGGATAATCACGGGAATTAGGGTTAAGGATGCATCTTCTTTCATTCGCAAAAGCACCTCAAAACCGTCTATTCCAGGCAAAATAAGGTCTAACAAAATCAAATCTGGTTTTTCCTCGACTATTTTCTTTATTCCCTCTTCACCATCAATAGCCTCAGCTACCTCAAAGCCTTCTCTGTGGAGTTTTTGAGCAATAAGCTCTCTAAGAAATTTATCATCTTCAATAATTAAAATTTTCTTAGGCATAAAATCTCGCAATTATTTTAGGGTAAAATAGAGAAACGGTTCAGTGGATTATTTTCCGATTTGCTTAATTACCTTATCAATTACTTCCTGAGGATCGAATTCGGTTTTAATTAACCAGTCTTTTGCTCCCAATTTTTTAGCTCGATCAAGTTCTACTGGTTGCCCGGAATTTGAGATAATAATAACTGGGATATTCATTAAATCTTTATCTTTTAGCATTTCTTCCATTACCTCAAATCCTCCTTTTTTTGGCATAATGACATCCAATAAAACAATGTCGGGTTTTGCTTCTCTCATCTTCTCTAAACCCTCTTCTCCGTCTCTAGCTACTGACACATCGTAACCTTCTTTGGCTAATTTTCTCTGAAGAAGGTCAAGCATTATTTCTTCGTCTTCAAGTAGTAAAATTTTTTTTGCCATTGATTTTTAATTAATTATCTTTAAGGTTTTTAAAATTTAATCAGGAAACCACAGTGATCATCACCTAAACCAACACACCTTTTTTCTTCTACCGAAACTTCACTAATTGAAAATTTAGCTTCGGCTAGGGCTAGGGCCCCTTGTTTGGCTATAACCCCGTCAAGATAACCCTCAATAAACCCTTCTTCAAAAAAGCAAATGTTTTGTAAGATATTGGGAATGTCGTTCAAAAGGGGGGAATCGTAAATTTTAATTTGGGCTCCTCTTGACTCTGGCATAATTTCAGTCTCAACCTCTCCCCCTCTTAAAGCTCGTAATATTCTGGCAATTTCTTCTAAAACCAGAGAAAGCTCTGTTTTCTCGCTTCCTGTTCCTACTCTTTTGCCCAGTTTCATTCCGGCTAATCTTAAGGCAGAATGATAGCCAACCGAGGTCCATTGGAGGGCAAAAAGCGCGACCCTTAAATAGCAGACAGTAATTTCTTCTCCTAATTGTTTTTTAAGAGGCTTTAATGGCTTACCCTCAGCTACATCCCTGAGCTCTTTTTCAATCCCCTCGATTATTTTTTCCATATCACACCTATCCTCTTATGATATATTTTTTAGCCAACAGATAACTTCCCCAGACAAGATAAATTCCGGCTATAACCTGAACCACAAAGAAAACAATTAATAAAACCTGCCCAACAATCCACTGATAAAGAAGAATGGTTTCTATTAGCTCATGAACTGTTCCCCAGACCATTGCCATCCAAAAACTTCTCCACTCTTCTGGAATCGGTCTTCCTCCATAAAATTTCTTGGTATAACCGATAATCCAATAGGCTGCGGCTCCAAAGCCAAAAACTATGGGAATGTGAACCAACAAACAAAAAAGATTCATCGGAAGTATGGGGCCGAAGGGATAGGTTAGAGGGTTAACTGCATTAAATTCTAAAATTGGCATCTGCATAGTATCTTTAGGTTACTTCTTTGTATAAATAATAAGCTCCCAGACCAATCAGAACTCCACCTATAGCATGAGGAAATATTAAAAGTAAATTCATCTCAATAAGTCCTGGGTTGGGCCATTCGTAAAAACCCAGCATTTCTCCGATCTCAGCAATAGCAGTAATAAAAACACCCCGCAAAATAAATTTCCAAGACCGAGGAATCCTTCTCCCCCTATAAAATCCCTGGGTATATTTGACAATGTAGAAAGCGGCGATTACGAAGGAGACAGCCGCAAAAATGAGTCCCAAAAGAGTTGGCCATTTCAACCACCCCAATGGTTGACCCATTAAGGTGTTTATGTCGAAGTATTCAAGTCCAAATAATAGGATTTTAGGACTAAGTGGTACAATCATTTTCTAAATAATATTTTTAAGTATTTTCGACCTTTGATGGATTAATTAATTTTAACTTTTTGTTGCCAAGTGTGCAATAATCAACCATTGGGTTATTTCAGTAACCACTACCAGAAAGAAAATATCAACCCCTCCCCTTAAAAGCAGATAGATTATCAGGGGTGCCTCAATAATTTCCATTAGCGCAACCATTATTCCTCCTCTAACCAAAAGATTATACGATGCTATCAGTCGAGTTTGGATTATATTTATTATAACAAAAAAGATACTTAAAAGAAATAAATGGTCTTTCACGGTTTTTGCTCAATAACTCAAGAAGTTCCGGGATTTATCTTTGTAACCGTCGGTATAAAAAAAGTAAAGGTAAAGCTGTAATTTTCGTAATATTCTTGATTTATAGAAAACAAAATAAATTATTTTTAAATGGAATTCAGAAGCCCTCAATAAATCTTTCGAATTCTTTTTTGGCGGGGAGGGTAAAATAAAAAGTTGTGCCCTTTCCTTCTTCTGACTCAAACCAGATTTCTCCTCCATGGGCTTCAATAATATTTTTAGTAATGAAAAGACCCAGGCCGGATCCCTCCGTTTCCATTCTCATTACATTGGCACCCCGAAAAAACTTAGTAAAGACCCTTGTTTTCTGGTCTTTAGGAATACCCACACCCGTGTCTTTAATTGAAATCTTTATTTGATGTGATTTTTTATCGTAATCTAACGATAGCGTTACCTGACCCTTGGGTTTAGTATATCTAATAGCGTTGTCTAAAATGTTTTGAATAGCTAATCTGATTTTTTCAACGTCAGCCATTATTTTGGGGGTTTTTCTAGTGGGTTTTTTAATTCCAAGCTTAAGTTCTTTTCTTTCGGCTTCTTCTCTGTAAGAACCCACTACAAATTCTATAATTGGTTCAATATCAGTTGGGGTTGGTTTATAAAGATATCTCCCCTCTTCAATTCTGGTGACGTTCAAAAGGTCATTAATTAGGTTAATCATTCTTTCGTTTGAGGCATATGTCTTTTCAATAAATTCTTTTTGAAATTCGGTTATTTTTCCTAAATCTCCATCCAAAATCATTCTCAAGGTCCATTTAATTGCTGACAAAGGAGTCCTTAATTGATGAGCGGCTATAGAGACAAATTCTGTTTTCATTTTCTCAATTGCTTTTTCCCTAGTTATATCATGTAAAGTAACTATCTTTCCCAGGGTTCTTTCTTCTTTTACCAAAGGAATAGTGGACACTTCTAAGATTAAATTTTCTCTGAGTTTTATTTCTTTTCTAAAAAGACCCCTTATTTCGGTTCCTAAAAATTTCATTAGGGGCTCTAGTCTGGAGATTTGAAAAAGTTCTAGGGTTGATTTTCCGAAGAGTTCTTCTTTTTCTATTTCTAAAAAATCTCTTGCTTGGGGATTAATCATTGCCAGTTTGTTTTCTTCATCAAAAACCAAGACGCCTTCGGTAAGGTTATTAAGAATTGCTAAGGTTTTATCTCTTTCTTCTTCAGCTCTTTCTCGGGATACCTCGACATCTTCAAGCATATTAAGTAGGGCTTCGGCACTCTTACCGAACTCCTCTTCTCTACCTGTTTTTGGTGGAAGAGATTCTAAAAACCTATCTTCTTTTTTTCCTGGTTCTTTATTCATTATTTTTAGAGAGAGCCACCCGGGGCTCTCAAGTATTTTTCCAGTTCTTCCTTTAATTTTTCAATCTCTTTTTTCAATTCTACCATCTTTAATTCTCTACCTATAGTGAGTTTTTGGAACCTTTCTAATTGATTGACTCTTTCTTGAAGTTCTTTGGTTCTGGCTTTGATCTTTCCTTCTAAGCCCTGGGTTAATTCTCTGAGTTCTTTGGTTCGGGCTTCAACCTTGACTTCGAGGACTGATTTGGCTTCTTCAAGTTCTCGGCGTTTTTCGAGGAGTTCAATCAAATATATTTTAGTACGCTTAACCGTCACAAAGGTAAACAAAAGAGTTAAAATAAAGAATAAAAAAGTTAAATAAATCTCATAAGGAGGGGGTAGAGAACCAAGATGAGAATAATGCAAGAGTATAAAACTATAAGCAATTCCCCCAATCAGGGTAGCCAGAATAGCTAGGTTAATTTCATAAAAAAGACCTCCAGATAAAGCTATTACAAGTAAGATGGGGGTAAACATAGTTCTGGTGTATTTAGGGTCAGTCAGATAAATCCAGGTTGTCAAAAGAATAATGCCAAAAATCACAAATACATATTTCCAAAGCCAAGTCTTGTGGCCTTTTCTCCAGAGAAAAAACACACCGAAAAATAAAAGCAGATTGCCAGCGACTAAAATAAAATAGTTCTTCCAGCTAAGAATCCCTGTTTGGAAAATTTCCTGATAGACAAATTGAACTATGAAAGTAGCAATCAAAAAAAAAGAATCACCAATAAACGCCCATATCAATAGGGGTTTTTCTTTTTCGCTCTTGAAAATCTCGAATTCTTCGAGCGATATTTTTGTTTCCTTTTCCATGGTTTTTGAAGCTTTATTTAATTTTATCATTTTTTTTCTGCTACCATAATCTTAGATTCTCACCCATGAGGTTCTTTGGTTCTGGTTTTTTCATTTCCGGCAATCTTTTAATTAGGGTTTGGAATTCAAATTTTTCCAAAATATCTATTATTTTTTCTTTATTAAATTCTCCCCAATGACAATCTTTTAGCTTAAAATCAAAAGGAACGTTCCTCTCTATCTCAGCTAAGGCTTTGCTCAAAAACGCTTGTTCTTTTTGTTGAATTAATAATTCTCTTGTTTTGAGCTTAATTTTTGTTGCTTTTTGGCTTTCTATTTCTAGTTCCTTAAAAAGTTGCTCAAGTGAGCCAAATTCTTTTAATAAATTAATGGCAGTTTTCTCTCCGATACCTTTAACCCCTGGAATGTTATCAGAAGGGTCGCCCCGGAGAGCTCTAAAATCATCGAGTTGGCCCGGTTTTAATCCCTGATATTTTTCACTAACTCGTTTTTCATCATATAAAACAGTATCTTTTACCCCCTTTCTTAAAGCATAAACTTTGGTTTGAGGGTTAATTAGTTGCAAGGTGTCGAGGTCCCCCGATAAAATCACGTTTTCGATTTTGGGTATTATTTGTTTTTTGGGTGCTAAACTGGCAATTGTCCCAATAATATCGTCGGCTTCAAACCCCTCTTTTTCAAAAATTGGGACCCTGAAAAGTTTTAAAATCTCTTTTATCTGGGGTATTTGTTGATATAATTCTTTGGGAACGGGAGGTCTTGTTGCTTTATATTCTTTAAATTTTTTATGACGGAAGGTGGAACCAGGATAATCAAAAACAGCTGCAACGAATTCGGGTTGCAGCTCTCTAATTATTTTAAAAAAAACCAATAAAAAACCGTATGTTGCATTTACCAATTCTCCTTTTTTAGTAGTTAGGGGAGGGAGAGCGTGGAAAGCACGATGAATTATGGAGTTGCTGTCTATAATAATAAAACGCTTTTCTTTACTTTCCATTTTTAAATTGTAACACAATTTCCCTTTCTTTTTTATTCAAGAAGATAAATCTTAAATTGCTGATATTTTTAGGTAATAGTTTTTTAATTCGGTCTGCCCACTCAATTGCAATAATGTTTTTTGGATTGGAAATAATGGTTTGAAATCCTAAATTCAAAATTTCCTTTACTTTTGCTATCCTATAACAATCAATATGATAAAAATTCTGGAAATTGGATTTCGGAATTCGGAATTTCTTCATCAAAACAAAAGTGGGGCTCAAGATTTTTTCTTTAATTTTAAGACCCTTGGCAAAGCCTTGTAAAAAGGTGGTTTTGCCCCCTCCTAAATCTCCCTCAAGAGCAAGAACAAAGGCTTTTTTGATGGGGGGTGTTTTTAAAATTTCTTCGGCTAAAATCCTTCCCAGCTTTTTTGTTTGGGCGGGAGTATTGGTAAAATATTTTAACTTCATTTGATGTTTTGGCGTCCTCAATAAAACTTCGACTAGGCTCAGTCGAATGCCCAATCCTGGGCTTACAAAAGAATTGACTTTCTTTAAAAATTCATCTAAGCTTTTAGAAATTGAGGAACCCTATTAAATTGTAAACCTTAATGGAAGAAGTTTCAAAAAAAATAATTCAGGAAGCTCACGATCCTGAGCGTGGTCAAAGAATTACCGGTGAAATTAAACTTCCCACAGCCCAGCTTCAGATTATTAAGAAAGAAGTTAAAAATATTTCTGATTTCAAAACCAAAATAACAGCCTCTTTGGTAAAAAGCATTACTGAAATTCTAGAAACTGCCCTGGGCGGAGCAGTGGTCCTTGGTGCTTCTGATATCCACATTGAGCCAAAAGAAGATCTGGTCAGATTGAGAATACGAATTGATGGCCTTTTGCAGGACGTTTTAAGTTTCAATTTAGAAGCATACCAGAGATTTCTTAATCGAATAAAACTCCTTTCTGGCATTAAATTGAATATTACCGACCGGCCACAAGATGGCCGTTTTTCATTTTTGTTTGGAGAAAATCCAATTGAAATTAGGGTCTCAACCTTGCCCGCAGAGTTTGGAGAGTCAATTGTGCTCAGAATTTTAGACCCAAAAAATTTAATTGACATGGAGGCTTTGGGGCTTAGGCAAGATCTCCTCCAACTTTTTAGTAAAGAGATAAAAAGACCCAACGGCATGATTATTGTGACGGGTCCCACGGGCTCTGGTAAAACCACTACCCTTTATGCCTTTTTAACGAAAATTCAAAGACCAGAAATAAAAATTATTACTATTGAAGACCCGATTGAATATCATCTGGGAGGGATTTCTCAAACCCAGGTTAATCCCAAAAAGGGTTATGATTTTGCTAATGGTTTAAAATCCATTATGCGCCAAGACCCTGATGTGGTTTTGGTGGGAGAGGTCAGAGATTTAGAGACTGCCCGGACTGCCCTCCAGGCATCCTTAACCGGACATCTGGTCTTTACCACTTTGCATACAAATGATGCTGCGGGCACTGTTGCGAGATTGCAGGCTCTGGGAGAAAAACCAATTAATATTGCTCCGGCCATAAACTTAGTTATCGCCCAAAGATTGGTTAGAAAGGTTTGCCTAAAGTGCTCCAGATTGGAAAAAGTAAGCAGTACTGAGCTGAAAAAGATAAGAGAAAATCTTAAAAATATTCCAAGCGAAATTCAAATTCCCAAGTTAGAACCAGATCTTAAAATTCCCAAGGCCAAGGGTTGTAGAGGCTGCAATTTAACAGGTTATAATGGCAGAACTGGAATTTTTGAAACTTTTTTAATCGATGATGAAATGGAAAAATTTATATCGACTTCACCCTCAATAGCTACCTTAAGAGAAAAGGCAATTAAAAAGAAAATGGTGCCAATGTATCAAGACGGATTAATTAAGGTCTTAGAAGGCATTACTACAATTGAAGAATTAGAAAGAGTAATCGGTCAATAAAAAAAGCCCCAGGGCTGGGTTAACTTAGGTATTGGGAACGCAAAGTTCAGAATTTCCCCGAGGATTAGCCTAGCTAAAGCCAAACTATCCATCTTAGAGAAATTCCTCTTCCCCAGCCCTGGGGCAGTATTATTATTGTAATATATTATGGAAAATTTGTCAAGGGTCATAACCTCTATCCCTTTTTCTATTAGAAAAGTAAGGGTGTGTGAAGTGGTCGTAATTATTTTGGGCCTCTTTTTCCCTATTTTGGGTCAAGCTGCTAATTTCCTTGATGTTGTTATTAATGAAATTAGTTGGATGGGAACGGGAATCTCTTACAACGATGAGTGGATGGAAATTTTTAATAACACTCCTTCAGACATTAATCTTTCTGGCTGGAGATTGATGGCTCAAGACGGAACCCCAGAAATCAGTTTTTCTGGGACTATTTATGCTCATGGTTTCTTTCTTTTGGAAAGAACAGACGATATCACTTTGCCCAACATAGTAGCTGACCAGGTTTATAAAGGCTCTTTGAACAATGATGGAGAAGACTTAAGGCTTTTTGATGATACGAATAATCTGGTTGACCGGATAGACTGCAGCGAGGGCTGGTTCGCTGGCGACAATATTGACAAGAGAACAATGGAAAGAAAAAACTCTTTCTTGACAGCTTCTTCTTTAAATTGGCAAACTAGTAAAAATATTGGTGGAACCCCTGGGTTCCAAAACGAAATCTTGGTTGAAAAAAGCCCGGAATCAAAACCAACTCAGAAACCTGAACAGACAACAAAACTCAAAACCTATCCAGAAGGCGTCCTGTTCAACGAGCTTTTACCCTCTCCCCTTGGTTCTGATGCAGAGGAAGAATGGATTGAAATTTTTAATCAAAATAATTTTGAGGTTAATCTCTATTCTTGGCAAATTGTTGATGTGGTTGGAAGAACTAACACCTATATTTTTTCTGAAGAAACTTTAATCGCGCCCCAAAGTTTTTTGGTCCTCTCTCGACCCACCACTAAAATTACTTTAAATAATAGTGGCGACGGCTTAAGACTTTTTAACCCAAATAAAGAGCTTTTAGATGAGGTTAATTATGAAAGGGCTTTCCCGGAGCAATCTTATAATTTAATAGACGCTGAATGGATTTGGAGCTCTGTCCTTACCCCGGGCTCAGCCAACACTACTGATTTACCGGCTTCGGGAGCTGAAATAGAACTTGAGGAAAGAGAGTTTTTTCCGGACAATGGCAGCCATGAAACAGGTGTTCAAAAAAACTTAGCAACAATTAGTGAGCAGGTGCCCAAACCTAAAAATTTCTTTTCTATTTTTCTTATTGCTTTTTCTCTAGCTATTCTTTCTTCTGTCGGTATCGTTATTTTAAAAAAGAAAGTGGAAAAAATTGATATCAAAAAGAATATAGAATAAAATTAAGATGATATGTCAGGACACTCTCATTGGCACAGAATAAAACATAAAAAAGGTCTAGCCGATGCTAAAAAAAGCAAGGTCTTTTCGAAAATGGCTCAGTTAATTTCGGTTGCTGTTCGAGAAGGAGGAGAAGATCCAGATGCCAACCCAGAACTTAAATTAGCAATTGAGAAAGCTAAAATAGTAAATTTACCAAGGGAAAATATCGAGAGAGCTATTAAGCGGGGTATCGGAGAATTAGAGGCTGGCCAGTTCCAGGGATTTCTATTCGAAGCTTACGGCCCAGGTAAAATAGCCATTATTATCGAAGGGTTAACTGATAATAAGAATCGAACCTTAGGAGAAATAAAGAAAACCTTAAGCGAACACAATGGAAAATTAGTTAGAGAAGGTTCTGTGAGATGGCTTTTTGAAAGAAAGGGAGTAATAAGCATTATTCCCGAAGCTCAACCCCCAAATCTGAAAAATAGGGAGGAGTTAGCTTTAAAAGTAATTGAAGCTGGGGCCGAAGATCTTTATTGGCATGAAGACCTATTAGATGTCTATACTAAGATTCAGGGTTTAGAACGAGTAAGGGAAAACCTTGAACGGCAGGGAATCCAAATTGAATCGGTCTCTCTGGATTGGGTAGCTAAAGAACAGGTTTTAGTGAGTGAAAAAGAAAGGGAGGCTGCCGAAGAATTATTTGAAGCCTTAGATGAAAACGAAGCGGTCCAAGAAATTTATTCTAACTTAAAAGACTAGTCTTATGATCATTTTAGGTATCGACCCAGGTACAGCCGCAACCGGCTATGGTGTAATAAAAAAAGCAAGGGCTTTGAAGTGCCTGGATTGCGGCGTCATTCGAACCAGCCCTTCTCAAACAGCGGCTGAGCGTTTGAAAATTATTAATAATACATTGTCAAAAATAATTAAATTTCAGCAACCTGAAATTCTGGCGATGGAAAAAGTCTTTTTTGCGAAAAACCTAAAAACGGCTCTACTGGTCAGTCAGGCAGAGGGTGTTATTCTTTTAACTGCAGCTAAAAAGAAGATTCCGGTTTATCAATTTACGCCCATGGAGATAAAAATGACAATAACTGGTTATGGCTGGGCAAAAAAGGAAAGGGTTAAAAAAAAGATCGAGAAGTTGCTAAATCTTGAAGAAATTTCTAAATCCGATGATGCAATTGATGCTTTAGCTGCTGCCCTAACTTATCTCATCAAGCACAAAATCTAATACTAAACGTTTATCGGGTCTTGACAAGTACTTTTGGAAAACTATAATACCTTTTAGAATCCTGAAATTCTATTCTCAGGAAAAAATAAAAGGTCGGAGAAAATTAAAAATCTTTCTCGAAAAAATTTTAACTGGGTAACAATTTTGTGTTTTAAGCCCATTTTAAAACCATGATTAAAGAGGAAATTTTAACCAATCTCTTAAATCAAGAAGAAGAGGGTGAAGAAGAAGAGGAAACCGAAGAAGAGGGTGAAGAAGAAGAGGGTGAAAAAGAAGAGTGGTAATTATCGAAACCCCCGCCTAAGGCGGGGGTTTTACTATCCCAGTCTCACGAATTTTCTTTTCCCTACTTGAATGATTTGTCCTTTCTGGGTTTCAACATCTTTTTTCCAGTCTTTTTGTATAATTCCGTTAATTTTCACTCCTTTTTGCAAAATTAATCTTTTAGCTTCTGACCTAGAAGCGGCTACCTTTGTTTTTATTAAAAGATCAAGAATGTTCAGCTTTCTGTCTTTTACTTTAATAATCGGTATCTTGGCTGGTAATTTTTTCTCTTTAAAAATGCGAATGAATTCTCTGACTGCCCCTTGGGCTGCTTTCTCTGAATGATACATTTTCACTATTTCAAGTGCTAACTTTTCTTTTAATTCCATTGGGTTAACTTTTTTCGTTCCCAGCTCCTTTCTATATTGAGACAATAAATCCATGGGCACTCTTGTAAGAAGGTCAAAATAAGTAATAATTAAATTGTCTGGAAGAGACATAATTTTACCAAACATCTGGTTGGGATTGTCTGTTAACCAGATACAATTACCCGAGGTTTTGCTCATTTGTTTTCCATCAATTCCCAAAACCATCGGAACGGTTAAAATAAATTTTTCTCGTCCTCGCATTTTTTGTTGCAGTTCTCGTCCAATCAGCATATTAAAGGTTTGGTCGGTACCACCAATTTCTAAATCAACATCCAAGACTACTGAATCATATCCTTGAAGTAAGGGATATAGGGTTTCATGGGTCCAGACCGTATCTCCTCTTTTAAGGCGTCTTTGAAACATGTCTCTTTTGAAAAGCTTAATGGCACTTATATGAGAGGCAATCTCGATAACCTCTTTTAAGCTCAATTTGAGAAGCCAGTCTCCATTGTATTGAATTTTCACTTTTGAGAAATCTAAAATCTTTTTAGCTTGCTTTTTCCAAGTAGCCATATTTTCTCTGATTTCTTTCTCGGTAATTCGGGGTCTAGTTTCATTTCGGGCTGAAGGATCGCCGGCCAGAACGGTTCCAGTGCCAACCACAAGAATAGCTTCGTGTCCTAAATCACTAAATTCTTGAAGTTTTCGAAGGGCTATAGTATGACCAAGGTGAAGCTTGCTTCCGGTTGGATCAATACCTAAGTAAAGCCTGATTCTTGTTTTCTGGATTAATTTTTTTAAACCTTCCCTGTCTGGCAAAATCTTTTCTACTCTTCTTGTCAATGCTTCTTTAATTTTTTGGGAATCGGTTTTTCTTTTCATGTCTTTCTATTCGTTAACTTTATAATAATTTCCTCTATTTGCCAATAAGCTCTTTGCTAATGCACATAAAATTTAGTAAAAATAAATAGAGTTATGGCTAAAAGAAGATATTATCGAAAAGTCTATCGAGAAAAGAAGAAAACCAAGAGTGTGTTTGGTTCTTTCTTAAAGTTTTTTCTCTCCAGCCTTTTGTTGGTAATTGTCCTGGGTTTGCTTTTGTTTATTTATTACGGTAAAGATCTTCCTCGACCCGAAAAGTTTACCGAACGTCAATTCATCCAATCAACCAAGATTTATGATAGAACGGGTCAGGTTCTTTTATATGATATTCATGGTGAAGAGAAAAGGACGGTTATTCCTTTGGAACAAATCCCAGAATATTTAAAACAGGCTGTTATTGTTACCGAGGATGCTAATTTTTATTATCATTTTGGGATTGATTTTAAAGGAATTGTGAGAGCAATTTTGGCAGACTTTAAAATAATGAAACCTGTTTATGGGGGCTCAACCATTCCTCAGCAATTAATCAGGTCAACCTTTTTATCTACCGAAAAAACAGCTGAAAGAAAAATTAGAGAAATCATTTTGGCTTTAGAGTTAGATAGACGTTATTCCAAAGACCAGATATTAGAATGGTATTTAAACCAGGTTCCTTTTGGTTCAAACGCTTATGGGGTAGAGGCAGCTAGCCAAACCTATTTTCAAAAGTCAGTTTCTGAAATCTCTTTAGCTCAGGCTGCTACCCTGGTAGCTTTAATTCGGGCACCAAGCTATCTCTCTCCCTATCAAAATCAAAAAGAGCTTATGTCTCGAAAAGATTATGTCTTAGAGAGAATGGTGAAGTTGGGATATATAACTCAAGCTGAAGCCGAGGAAGCCGGAATAGAAGAGTTAAATTTTGCCAAACCAACAACGATCAGGGCTCCTTACTTTACTCTCCAATACGTGAAAGGATATCTGGATAGTAAATATAGCCAAGAGTTTTTAAGAGAAAAGGGGTTAAGGGTATTTACTTCTTTAGATTGGGAGATTCAACAATTAGCCGAAACAGTGGTAAAAGATCGGGTTCAAGTAAATAAAAATTATAATGCCTATAACGCTGCCTTGGTAGCCCTTGACCCGAAAACAGGAGAAATATTAGCTATGGTGGGTGGGACAGATTATTTTGAGGACCCTTATCCTGAAGGATGTACCCCAGGAGTAAATTGTAAATTTGACCCTCAATTTAACGTAGCAACCTTAGGACTAAGACAGCCAGGTTCAGCTTTTAAACCTTTTGTTTATGCCACTGCGTTTAAAAGGGGGTTTACTCCCGAAACCCGGGTTATTGATGAGGAGACTAATTTTGGAATTTGGGGAGACGAAGAGTATATTCCTAAAAATTACGATGGAAAATTTCGAGGAGAAATTACTCTAAAAGAAGCACTAGCCCAGTCAATAAACGTTGCTTCGGTAAAAGTCCTTTTAGATTTTGCAGGGCCAGAAATTGAAAACTCGGTTACCACTGCCCGCGATCTTGGTATTACAACCCTGAAAACACCCTTTGGACCTTCAATTGTGCTTGGAGGTTGGGAAGTTAAACTATTGGACATGGTTTCGGCTTATGGTACATTTGCCACCGAAGGCTTAAAGGTGCCACCGGTTGCTATTTTAAAAATTGAGGACATGAACGGAAATATTATTGAAGAAAATAAAAAAACCCAAAAAAGAGTTTTGCCCGTACAGGTAACCAGAATGATCAATGATATTTTATCAGATAACGAGGCAAGAGCTCCTATGTTTGGACTTGGTTCTTCCTTGTATTTTCCAGGGTTTCAGGTTGCTGCTAAAACCGGAACCACCCAGAACTACCAAGATGCCTGGACAATAGGTTATACTCCTTCGTTGGTAGTTGGGGTCTGGGCTGGCAATAACGACAACAGCCCGTCATTTAAAAAACCAGGAGTTGTTCTCGCTGGTCCAATTTTTCACGCTTTTATGGATAAGGTTTTAGAAAAATACCCAAAAGAAATTTTTACCCCCTATTCTACCGAAGGGCCCGGAACTAACTCGCTTTAATAGGCATAACAATATAAAGGTAAGTTGGGTCTTCAGAGGGCTTTAAAACCCCTGGGCCTCCTTCGCCATTAAGCTCAAAGATTACCTCTGAGCTTTTTATATTTGAAAGACCATCGGCTAAAAAGCGGTGGTTAAAAGAGATTTCAACTGGCTGGCCTTTAATTTGGGCGGTAAAAAAGCTTTGGTATTCTCCCAAATCAGGACTTTGGCTTAATATTTCCACCTTTCCTGTTTTTGGATTAACCTTTAATTTAATTTCGTTAATTTTCCCGCTAAAAAGACTGGCTGTTTTAATCTGGTTAAGAAACTCATTTCTTTGGAAAATTATTTTGGTTTCGTGTTTTTTAGGAATAATCTCCTGATAATTAGGATATTCACCTTCAATTAATCGAGAGACTAACTGGATTTTAGGGTGTTGGGTCTCGGACATAATACTTTCAAATAAAATTTGGTTTGGAGCTAAAAAAACCTGAAGCTCTCCCCTATCTTCTTCAAAGATATTAATAACCTCTCTGGCTGCTTTTTGAGGTAAAATAAGTGAGTATTCTTGGCGAAGCTCACTGGGTTTTTTCAAAGAAAGGGTTTTTTCTCCCAGTCTAAAACTATCGGTAGCGACCATTTTAATAGAGTTTTTTCCAAAAGAAAAATAAACTCCGGAAATTTCAGGTCGAGTAGTTGAGGGACTAGCAACCCCAACAACCTGGGATAAGCTTTGGCAAAAATCCTGACTTCCCACTAAGATTTTTTCTTCTCTGGGAACCTGAGGAATAATTGGAAAGTCGTCGGGGTTAAAACCCTTAACTTGGGTTTTGTAGTTTTCACAGGAAATATCTAAAAGGAAATCTTTTGTTTCTAGGGTAACTTTTTTATTTGGAAGAAAACTAACCAAGTTAGAAAAAAGTTGAGCGGGAATCACTATTTTTCCCCCTCTTTCTACCTTTGCTAAAGACCACCAGGTTATTCCTGTTTCTAAATCAGTACCTTTTAAACTAATAAAATTTTTTTCTGCGCATAAAAAAAGATTGTTTAAAATTGGAAAAGAAAGCGACTTTATAGAAATTCGACTTGTTATTTTTAAACCCTCTTTTAATAATTCTTGTAATACTATTAATTTCATATTTTTATTTTATTGTTATTAAAAAGAAAGAATAAAAACGTTTTTAATTAATAAGAATTGGGGATAAATAGAAGGAAAGGTTGTTTATTAAAAGGGGCGTGTTTGGGAAAAAAGGGGTTGTTTGTTTTTTTTCGAGGGTTTTCCTCTTTTTATTGACTAAAAATGCGTTGTTTTATTAAGTTGATTTCCTCATCCAATTTATTATCTTTCTCCTTGTTTTTAGAAATTTTTTCACAGGCATGGATAGCGGTGGTATGGTCTCTATTACCAAATTGTCTACCTATAAAGGGGAAAGAGCTTTTTAGTTCCTCTCTTAAAAGGTACATAGCTACCTGTCGCGGGCCAACTATTTCTCTTTTCCGCGAAGAAGATAGAAGCTCTTTTGGTTTTAAGTCATAAAACTCAGCAACCATCTTAATTACTCTTTTAGGTGTGACTATTTTCTTTGGCGAGAAAATCAGGTTTTTAAGTAGGGATTTTGTAACCTCCAGATTGGGTTCTTGGTTGTTAAGTTTCCGAAAGGCGGTTAATCTAGTAAGAGCTCCCTCTAGTTCTCTGATATTTTTTTGAATATTAGCAGCAACATAATCAAGAACCTCATTGGGGAAAATAATTTTTCTTTCTTGACATTTTGTTTTTAAAATAGCCATCCGGGTTTCATAGTCGGGAAAGCCTATGTCTGCTATCATACCTCCCTCAAACCGCGATCTTAATCTTTCAGTAAGAGCAGGAATTGCTTTTGGAGGACGATCCGAAGAGAGGACTATCTGTTTATTCTTTTCGTATAGATTATTGAAAAGATGGAAAAATTCCTCCTGAGTTTTTTCTTTACCAGCCAAAAATTGAACATCATCTAGAATTAGAACATCTATTGCCCGATATTTCAATTTAAAGTTTTCAATACTATGATTTCTAATAGAAGAGACCACACCGGCGGTGAATTTTTCCGAGGGGGTATACTTAACCTTTTTTCTCGAGGAGTTTTTAATTACTTCGTTTCCAATCGCTTGTAAAAGGTGGGTTTTACCCAGTCCCACCCCTCCATAAATAAAGAGTGGATTATAAACCGAACCTGGGTTTTCAGAAACGGCCCAGGCTGCAGCTTGAGCTAACTCATTAAAAGGACCAACTACAAAATTTTCAAAAGTATATTTATGGTTTAGGTTTGTCTCCTTTTGAATCTTAAAATCTTGTAAATCGAGTTGGCTAATTTCCGGAAGAGATAGGGTACCCTCTTTTGTTGTTCTTAGTTCTGATTGCCCAATTTCATAATTCACCTCTTTAATTTTTTCATCTAGGCTTCGCAAGATTTTTAAAATAGTTTTACCATATTTGTTTTCAAGCCATTCTTTTGCAAAAGAGTTAGACACTGAAACTACAACCCTTCCACCTTCTAGAGAAAGAACCCTGGTTTGCCTGAACCAGGTGGCAAAATTTGCAGGAGAAATCGATAGTTGAATTTGGGCTAAAGTTGCCTGCCAGAGCTCTTCGTTGTTCATAAGCTTTTAACTAAAATAATTATAACACCTGTCAATTTTAAAAGGAAACACGATTAAAAGTAGGGAGGTTGTTATTAATCTGGGGATAAGGTGTGAAACTAGTTACCTATTTGTTTTTAGAAATAGTTTTGCTAAAATAACTAATCAATCAAATTTTACTGTACCCAAAATCAACTTTAACATGAGTATTATATACAAACCAAAAAGAAAAAAAAGAAAACGGACCCACGGCTTTAGAAAAAGAAGAAAGAAAAGTGGAGGGAGAAAGGTTTTGCAAAAAAGAAGGCAGAAAAAAAGAAAAAAGCTTACAGTTTAAAATATTAAACAAAAGCGTGTTGCCCCAACTTAACCGATTGAAAAAAAATAAAGATATAAATCATGTTCTTAAGAAAGGCAAAAGACTTAAAGAGGGCTTTTTAATATTAAAAAAAATTCCTAATCAATTAGAACAAGTACGATTCGTTTTTATAGTTTCTCAGAAGTTTTCCAAAAACGCGACTTTAAGAAATAAAATAAAAAGAAGGTTAAGAGAGTTGGTTGGATTAAGACTGAAAAAAATCAAAAAGGGAATAGATATCGCCTTAATAGCTGTTCCGGGGTTAGAAAATAAAGATTTCTGGGGAGTCGAGGAAACTATAAATAAGTTGTTTCAAAAAGCCGGGATAATAAATAATCAAACAAACAGTAAACGAAATTAGATGATAAAAAAACTTATCTTAAAAACAATACATTTTTACCAGGAAAACATCTCTTTACTTCTTGGTCAGAATTGTAGATTTACACCCACCTGTTCTGAATATTTATATAGAGCAATTGAAAAATATGGTTTGGCTAAAGGTTTTTGGCGAGGAGGAAAAAGAATTTTAAGATGTCATCCCTGGGGAACCGAGGGAATAGACCTACCTTAAAATGAATTTTTTAGAACAAATTTTTAATGAGATTTTATATCAACCTCTATTAAATGCCCTGGTTTTATTATATGGTTTTTTACCGGGGCATGATTTTGGCATTGCAATAATAGTTTTAACAATCTTAATCAGAATAGCCCTTTCTCCCCTTATGGTGCAGTCTATTAAATCCCAAAAGAATCTATCTAATATTCAGACAAAAAGCCAAGAAATTCAACTTAAACACAAGAATAACAAAGAAAAACAAGCCCAAGAACTCATGGAGCTTTATCAACGAGAGAAAATCAATCCCCTGGGCGGCTGTCTCCCAGTTTTGATTCAACTCCCGGTTTTAATTGCTCTATATCGGGTATTTTGGAAAGGATTACAGCCCGAGGCACTTAATCTTCTTTATAATTTCGTTCTCAGACCAGAAGCAATAAACCCTTATTTTTTAGGAGTTTTGGATCTTTCCCAGCCCAATCTGGTTTTAGCTGTCTTGGCCGGGATTAGCCAGTATTTCCAGGCAAAAATGATGGTACCAAAAAAAGAGAAAAGTAAAAGTAAAGAACCGCTTGATCAATTTTCAAAACAACTTACTCAACAAACGCTTTATTTTTTCCCTGCCTTTACCTTTTTTATTCTCTTAAAGTTACCAGCTGCGGTCGGACTCTATTGGTTGGTGACAATTCTTTTCACAATGATTCAGCAGTATTTTATATATCCTTCTTATAGTAAAACATGATTTCCCAACAAGATTTCGAAAAAATAAAAAAAGCCACTAAAGAATTTTTTGAAAAAACTACTTTTCAAATAGAGATTAAAATTTTACCCCAGAAAGAAAAAACTATTCCCATTGAGCTCCAAACCGACGAGCC
>LJNG01000002.1 GCA_001302985.1 Parcubacteria bacterium DG_74_3 | reverse complement strand
GCAGATTTTGCTGGCGGAGTAAGAACCGAAACCTCAGAGATTGTGATATTAAGAGATGGCAAATATGTGATTGACTTTGACGAACTTGAAAAGGGTTCAGACTTGTGGTTATTCTGGCAAACCTCTAATAAAAACTTGAAAGATTTTGTAGTTTTGCTAACGCCGAGTTTTGAAGGACGGGTTTGGTATGAAAAAAACGGAAATACCATAACCATCTATGGAGATGAAAGTGGTGAGGTTTCTTATGGACTATCTGCTCCAAGAGTTGACTATGAAGAATGGGATAATTTAGCCAAGGACCAAAGCTTAGGAGGAATCATAGTTTCTAATTATTAAAAATTATGTCAAAGCTTGTACTAATTTTGGCCTTAGTTCTTATTATTGGATTTGGCTTTCTTGTTTTTTTAAATGTTCAAGCCGGGCCAGAGCATAATCTTTCAGGTTATGCCTGGTCAGAAAATATTGGCTGGATTAGTTTTAATAATACAACAGGCGGGGGAACCACAAATTATGGAGTAAATATTGACGACACTACTGGTGTTTTTTCAGGTTATGCTTGGTCAGAAAATATTGGCTGGATTAGTTTTAATGAAGGAGATCTCGTAGGTTGCCCGGTAGCCCCCTGCCAGGCAAAACTTGATTTTGTAACAAAACAAGTTTCTGGTTGGGCAAAAGCCTTAACCGATGGTGGTGGTTGGCCAGGCTGGATAAGATTAAGAGATACCAATTACGGAGTTTCCTGGAATGACTCTACTCAAGAAATGGAAGGTTGGGCCTGGTCAGATCAGGTGATTGGTTGGATGAGTTTCAATTGCAATAATCCCGAAACAGGAAATGTTTGCCTCCAATCAAACTATAAAGTATATGCTTCCTTCACTCTTAATCAGCCCCCGAGCGCAGCGATTTCTTGCGATAGCTCTCAATGTTCGGGGGGCAGTTGCAATGCTAACTGGATAGCATTTAGAGCCACGGCTAATCCCATTCCCTGTATTTATACAATAAAAAACAACTCCACCGATGTAGACTCTACTAATTGTCCCATTCCCTGCAACGATGATATTGTCAGGTCCGAGTGGTATCTCAAACAACAGGGTGAACCAGAAAGCTCTTATGTTCTTAAATTGTCTTGTGTTGGAGTATGTAATTATACTCTCCAGCCAGATGTAGCGCCTGGAATTTATGATGTTAAACTGTATGTAAAAGACCAGGCAGGAGATTCGGATTCAACTACCCATTCCCTCTACATGAGAAAAGAAATCGAAGCAGGCTTTATGTGTTCTTTAGATAATTCAAATTGGCGAGTTTGTGAAAGCCTATCGGGTTTCGTAAGTCAAGGTGGGTTAGTTTATTTTAAAGATAATCTCCCGGATCCGAATGAACACACTTCTCCTACAGAGGGGGCTATTATCGATTCTCGCGAGTGGAGAATAAACGGAGCTATTTTCGACTCTGATAATAATTCTACCCCTTCGATTAATCTCACTGAAGGCTCCAATATCATCAGACTCACTGTGACCGATAGTGAGAATAGAAACGATTATCAAGAACACAGCATTGTAGCTACTCTTCCCTTTCCTGAATGGAAAGAAGTTCCACCATTTTAATTTATTAGCTAAAGAAACAAGACCCCTGAAAAAAAAACAAAAGATAAGACCCTACCCACTATGGGGTAGGGTCTTTAAATGTGCTAAAATAAATCAGAGATTTCTAAAATGAAAATCAAAAAGAAAACCTTAATTTTATTGACGTTGATAATCTTGATTTTAATAGGAGCAGTTGTTTTTCTTTTAAAATTTGGATTAGCTCTATATTATAGACCCGTAGTAAACGAATTTGTAAATCAAAATTTGAAATCTGAACATCGAAATAGTAAAACCTCTTTATTTCCTATTTATTCCGAATACGGAGCTCCAAAAGCCCTAATTTGGTTGAGACTATATAATTGGTATAATCTTGATTGGGAAAAAGATGATATTCAGTTTAAGGTTCTCTATAAGCCAAATTTAGACATAATTTTGGCTATTGAAGACAAGGAAATTTACCAAGTAGATATCAATTCAGCCCAAGATAAAGCAGCTAAATATTTGTTGCTTCCCGAGAAATTAGATTTTGAGTGTAATTTCGGTGTTTGTATAGCAACTTGGGAAAATAAATATTTGGCCGTGGGAAAAATAGAGGGACAAGACATTACAATTGTTTTAGCCCAAGAAATTAAATGAAATTAAAAAACCTTACTATATTTTTCTTTATTTTTTGTGCAATTTTTTTGGTTTTTATTACAGCACTTAAAGAAATAAATGCTCAAGCCTGCCTTTGTAGTGCTTGTTCCTGGACTTGCTCCAACATCAACTGCATTGGTCGTCAGGCTGGTTCCTGGTGTGCCTCTGGCAATGTGAAAAAAACCTGTAGCGGCTCCTGTGTCACCAGCGCTTTGTGTGGTTACTGCGTTATTAAGTGTGGTTTCTCACAGGAAGATTGCGATGATTATGATGGAATCTATGATACAGGGCCAACTCGTTGGGTAAGTACCGGCGAATGTACGGAGAAAAGACAAAAAGAAGTGCAATACCGGGATTATTCTTGTAGCGGGGGTGATTGTGTATATTCTGGCCACCCAAAATATTGGGTAGATACTGGAGAAAACAGATGTAAATCAGTAGGGACTGATTGCGGCACAGATGTCCCCTGTTCTTTAACCGGTTGTTCAGCTGATAAATGTGACAGGATTGGAACAGGAAAGAATTATAGATGTGAAAGCGGCACTTACCCTGACTGTCCTTGTAATTGGATAACCACAACCTGTTCTGAGTTCTGTGGGGCAGGGGATGTTTGTTCGGGAGGAACGTGTTCTATTGGCCCCTGTGCCACCCCAAGCTATTACTGTGATACTCATTCCGGTGGAGCGTGCGATGGACATAGAACAGTTTACTATTGTAATGGTGCAGGCAGTTGTAGTGGCTCAAGCTATGACGATGACTCAGCTTGCAATGGTCTAACCTGTGACACTCCAAACTATTACTGTGATACCTACTCAGGAGGAGTATGCGATGGTCACAAAACAAGCTATACCTGTGATAGTAATGGAAACTGTAAGGGCACAGATTCTGATAATGACTCAGTTTGTAATGGATTAAGATGTGCGAGTACTGACTATTACTGTGATACTCATTCCGGTGGAGTATGCGATGGTCACAAAACAAGCTATACCTGTGATAGTAATGGAAACTGTAATGGTACAAATTCTGATAATGATTCGGCCTGCAACGGATTGGGGTGTGGAGTGAATTGTAATCCAGCCTGTCCTAGTCAATGTTGTACAAGATATTGTGACGGATCAGGAACCTGCCAAGACTGTATTCCTCCAGCTTGCGACTGCTCATGTGATGGTTGGATAACCCGTAGTTGTGATTATTCTACTTGCCCCTGGTATCAAACAGGTGAAACCAGAACCTGTGTTCCAAGCGGTTGTGATCTAGAATTAAGGTGTGCGTGTGAAGAATCTTGTTGTACCTCTTGGACCAATCAGGGTTGTGGCCTTGGCGGGTGTGGGCTTATTGAAATGTATCAAACCAGGGACTGTGGAACCTGTACTTATTTAGAATACCAATGCATTCCCAATTATCCAGGTTGCGCCACCTCTTCTCCTCCTGTAGCTATAATTTCTTGCCACCCTACAGGTTGCGAAAATCCTGCAGGTTTTTGTACTGGTTATACCAAATCTAACTTTTGCTTAAAGAATGAATCTACTGATCCTGACGGTGTTGGTGACATTGAAAACTCAATTTGGACTATAAAAGAAAGTACAATCATTAAAGACACCTCAGATTGTAGCTTATCTGGTAATCCTCTTTGCAACTGGACACTTCCCGCTATTTTTGGTGCCGGAAATTATCAAGGAGAACTTTATGTTCAAGATCGCCACGGGCTTTTTGCTACCACAACTAAAACCCTTACAATACTACAAGATACCATTGCCGATTTTGAATGTTCTTTAGATAACTCAAATTGGCGGAACTGTGAAACCCTTAGACCCACTATAGGTGAGATGGTTTATTTTTTAGACCAATCTTTACCCTCTCAGGGAGCTACTATTATTCGTCGCTCCTGGACCTTTCAAAACGGCAATCCAGCTAGCAATGTTGATAATGCCACCAACCCCTCAACCCGATTTCAATCAACTGGAGGTAGAACAGTTACCCTGACCACAACCGACAGTGCAGGAAGAATTGATTCTCAGAGTTACATAATTTCGGTATCTATTTCTCTTCCCGAATGGAAGGAAATCCCCCCACTTTAAAGCGAATAAGAATAATAAACTTTTTAGAAGTTAAGATTGAGGATTTAATTTTTCTTTAGATAAAATTGATAGAAAAAATAGCGAATAAAATAACCCACCCCAGAAGTGGGTTTTGACAATTTGGGAAATATTTATTATTATTAATTCAGGAAAATAATCTTGAGTTTTTGGATTTTCACATTTTAATTTGAAACCAAAGATTCTCTTACTAATTTACTAATTCCATCTATTTAAGATGATGAATGTCCAAATCTTCAATTTAAAACATGAATCAATTTATCCCCCTAACAGTGGGTATAGTTTCCCTATCAATAGGCTCTATTTTGGGTTACTATGCCCGTCAATCAATTGCTCAAAAAAGAGCTGGTACCTTAGAACAAAAACTTCAACAAAAAATTTCTCAAACCAAAGCTCAGGCAAAGAAAATTATTGCCGAAGCTGAAGAAGTTGCTTTTCGCACAAGAGAAAAGATAAAACGAGAAATAGACGCTAGACGGCGTGATCTTTTCAATGGCGAAAAACTTTTATTAAAAAGAGAGCAAGCATTAGATGAAAGAATTGCTGATTTTGAAGAGCAGAAAAAAGAATTTCAGAATAAAGCAAAAAAACTTAGAGAGATAAAAGAAGGAATAGAGGTCTTAAGAGAAAAATCCCTTGAGAATCTCGAAAGAACCTCTCACCTTTCTAGAAAAGAAGCAAAAGAAGAATTGTTTAAGGATTTGGAGAGAGAGCATCAAAAAGAAGTTTTGGAAAGGATGCGCAAATTAGATAAAGAAGGACAGGAAAGATTCGAAAGAAGGGCCAAAGAAATTTTAGCAACAGCAATCCAAAGATACGCCTTAAGCCAAGCCCAAGAAATTACTACTACTACTTGTTCTTTACCCAATGAGGAAGTAAAAGGTAGAATAATCGGTAAAGAAGGAAGAAATATTAGGGTTTTGGAACAATTAACAGGCGTAGAAATTATTATTGATGAAACACCAGAAATAGTTGTTATTTCTGGTTTCGACCCAATTAGACGCCAAGTTGCTAAATTGGCTTTAGAAAGATTAATTGCTGATGGTCGAATTCAGCCTGCCCGCATTGAAGAGCAGGTTAAAAAAGCCAAATCAGAAATTACCGATATCATTAAAGAGACAGGAGAGACCGCTTGTTATGAAACCGGGGTTTTGGGGTTGGATCCTAAACTGATTCACCTACTTGGCAGATTGCGATTTAGAACCAGTTATGGCCAGAATGTTTTACTCCATTCAATAGAAGTATCTCATCTCGCCACCGCCTTAGCTTCTGAGATTGGGGCCAACACTACAATTTGTAAAAAAGCAGGACTTTTACACGATATTGGTAAAGCTGTTGACCAACAAGTTGAGGGCTCTCATGTAGATATCGGAATTAAGATTTTAGAGAAATTTGAGATAGAAAAAGAGGTCATTAGTGCAATGAAATCCCATCATGAAGAATATCCAGCAGAGACAATTGAAGCGATTTTAGTTCAAACAGCAGATCAAATTTCAGGTGCTAGACCCGGAGCAAGAAAAGATACTTTGGAAAACTACCTTAAGCGACTATCTGATCTTGAAGACATTGCCACTTCGTTTTCCGGGGTTGAAAAGGCCTATGCGATTCAGGCTGGTCGCGAACTAAGAATTTTTGTAAAACCCGAAGAAATAAATGATCTTGGAGCAAAACAATTGGCTCAAAATATTGCTAAGAAAATTGAAGAGGATTTAAAATATCCAGGGGAAATAAGGGTGAATGTGATAAGAGAATCCAGAGTTGTTGAATACGCAAAGTAACCAAAACTATAAAACCAAAAAACAGGCCATGGTGGCCTGTTTTGATTTTGGCTCATCCCGAGATGAGCGAAGCGAATTTTTCGGGGAGCGGGAGACGGAATTTGAACCCACGACCCTCTCTCTGCCCCCGTACAAAATTGTATTAAGCGGGATATGGGAGTTGAACCCACCTTTTCACCTTGGAAGGGTGACGTTGAGCCGCTCAACTAATCCCGCAAGATTTATACGGGGCTTGGAAGCGAGAAATTCTACCGCTGAATTACTCCCGCACCGTAACCTCATTCTACAGAGTCGATCTGGCTTATAAAGTCGGGGCACCCGGATTTGAACCGGGAATCGCACGCTCCCAAAGCGTGAATGTTAACCATTACACCATGCCCCGTCCTGTTTCATATTTTAGCCAAAAATTCTTATTATGTAAACCTCGTCGAGAAATTTTAACCCTGCTCTACAACCTAAGAGTTTCTTTCAGAAAATCTTGGCGAAATTATTCTACGGATAAACCTTCTGAATTTTTGTTTATCTCTTGGATACGATATGATATAATTTTACTAATGAAGTCCCTAAAAATTTTAAAACAATTAGATATTGTTAGTCAATGCCGGAAATATGGGCTTTCTCTCTGGCAATGTCCCCAGTTTCTTTTTTTGATAATGGGGATAATTATTATTCTAACGGGGCTTGTGGCTTATGCTATTGGAAACCGTTACGTTGCTGAACCCGAAATAGTAGCTTTAATTGTTATTGGGATAACCCTGATTTTATTCATTATTGCCTTTACCATTACCAATAGTTTTGAGAGGTTGACTGAGGCCAATCGAATGAAGTCAGAATTTATTAGCGTAGTCTCTCATCAATTAAGAACCCCCCTTTCTAACTTAAGCTGGGCAGCGGAGCTTTTAATGTCGGGCAAACTGGGGAAAATTGAAAAAAAGCAGACAGAATATTTCAAGATTCTAAAGGAAAATAGCACCAGAATGGGAGAATTGGTAAAAGACCTACTAATTGTCTCCAGACTGGAAACCAAAACACTATCTTTTACCAATAAAGAATTTGACTTATCGGAGATAGTAAAAAAGCTAATTTGGGAATTTACAACTTTTGCTAAAGCCTCAAATGTGGATTTAAAGTTTAAAGCCCCCAAGAAGCTCTCTAAGGTCTGGGCAGATTCTTTTCAAATAAAATTGGTCATTGAAAATCTTTTAGACAATTCCATTCGCTATATAAAAGATAAAGGCGAGGTTCAAATGCGTCTTGAACAAAGGGGCAATAAAATTTACTTTGAAATAAAAGACAACGGAGTTGGAATTCCAAAAAACGATCAAAAATATATTTTTCAAAAATTTTTTAGATCAGAAAACATAATGAAATATCAAACTCAGGGATCGGGTTTAGGACTGTATATTGCCAAATCAATCATTGAAAAATCAGGAGGTAAAATAGGGTTCATTAGCCAGGAGGGAAAGGGGTCGACCTTCTGGTTTACTTTACCTATTACATCATGAGACATGAAGCATGAAGCAGGAAACAATATTTAGAAGTTTCACGTTTCACGTTTTAGGTTTCCATAATTTATGAAAACAGTACTCTTTATTGAAGATGAGTCAGCTCTTCAAAAGACCTTCGGAGATATTTTAAAAGACGAGGGTTATAAAATGATTTCTGCCTTAGACGGAGAATCAGGATTAAGAATAGCTAAAACAGAAAAACCCGATTTGATTTTGCTTGACCTAATTTTACCGAAGGTCCACGGATTTGAAGTTTTAAAAGAGTTAAAAGAAGACAAGGAGACAAAAGACATCCCTATTATTGTTTTAACTAATCTCGAGGGAATGGGAGACGTAGAAAAAGCTCTAGAGCTTGGAGCTACCACTTACTTGGTCAAAGCAAGTTATTCCTTAGAAGAGGTGATGGAAAAGATTAAAAAAACCATTGGCGACTGACCAACCCGACTACCAAACCGTTAACCACTTACTACTTGATTATTTAAATAATTAACAGATTAAGAGGTTTGAATAGTCAAGAATTAAATAGTTCATCATGAAAGTAGAACCAGGACAACTAAAAGCTTTTCTTTTAGATGCGGGATTGATTACCGGAAATCAGTTTGACGAAGCTTTAAGGGTGGCTGAAAAAAAGGATCAAAAAGTTGGCGACATTTTAGTTGCTAAAGGATTAATTTCTCAGGAAGAATTAATTAAACTTGAGGCCTATATTTTAGGAATTCCTTTCGTCAGTTTAGAAAAAGAGAAAATCAAACCCGAAGTTTTAAAAATAATACCCGAACCAATTGCTCGTTCCCATAATATTGTAGCCTTCAGAAAAAGAGGAAACAATCTTGAGATTGCCATGCTCGATCCCGAAGATTTAAGAACCATTGAATTCATTAAAAAGACAACCCCCCTAAAAATCTTGCCGAGATTAACCACCCCAGAGGGTATTAAAAACGTTCTCCGTCAGTACCAAAAGACCCTAGAGGCTGAATTTGGAGAGATTATTAGAAAGGAAGCCGGAGTTCTCCGTCCAATAAAAGAAGAAGAAATGATTGAAGAGAAAGAAGATCTTAAAAAGGTTGCCGAAGAATTACCCGTTATAAGAATTGTTGATACTCTTTTAAAACACGCCATTTTACAAAGAGCATCCGATATTCATATTGAACCTCTGGAAAAGGAGGTTTTAGTTCGTTATAGAATCGATGGTATCTTGCATAACGCCATGACCCTACCCACAACAGCATCTTCTGGTATTGTTGCCAGGGTTAAGGTTCTTGCTAATTTAAAACTCGATGAACACCGCTTACCTCAGGATGGTCGCTTTAAAGTAGAAACCGAAGAATATAGATATTCAGTTCGAGTTTCAATTTTGCCAGTTTTTGATGGAGAAAAAATTGTTATGAGATTATTATCCGAAACCGCCAAAGCTTTTACCTTAGAGGGACTAGGTCTTAGAACTAAATCTTTAGAAGAAGTTCAAAACAATTTAAGGAAACCAGTAGGCATGATTTTAGTGACAGGGCCTACGGGTTGTGGAAAGACCACCACCCTTTATGCCATGATGGAAATTTTGAATACTCCCGGTGTTAATATTTCCACGGTTGAAGATCCAATTGAATATCGAATGCCCAGGATAAACCAGACCCAAGTTAGGCCTCAAATTGGTTTAACTTTTGCCTCTGGCTTAAGGTCTCTGGTTAGACAAGACCCAGATATTATTATGGTTGGAGAGATTCGAGATAACGAAACCTGCGGTCTTGCTATCAACGCTGCCCTTACTGGCCACTTGGTTTTATCTACTCTCCACACTACTGATGCTGCGGGTGCCATTCCCAGATTAATTGATATGGAAGCTGAGCCCTTTTTAATCTCTTCTACCTTAAGTGTTATTCTAGCCCAGAGATTAATTAGAAAACTTTGTAAAGAAAAAGAAAAGTACAGATTAACCGATTCAGAACTTAAAGATTTAGCTAATTTCTGTAACCTGGATAGAGTTTTACAAATCTTAAAAGAAGAGAAATTAGCAAAACCCAAAGACACTCTTAAAGATATTGATTTTTATCGGCCAAAAGCCTCGGAAGAATGTCCAGAGGGCTACAGAGGCCGGATTGGAATTTTTGAGGCTTTAGTGGTTACCGAAACGATTAAAGAGTTAATTGTCCAGAAAGCAACTTCTGATAAAATTTCAGCTCAGGCTCAAAGGGAGGGAATGAGAACGATGATTGAAGACGGTTTTGTTAAGGTAGCCCAAGGCGTAACTTCAATCGAAGAAGTGCTTAGAGTAATTATTGAGTAAAATAAATGCCAAGATATTTTTATACTGCCAAATCCTTAGAGGGGGAAACAAAATCTGGCACTTTAGAAGCTAAGGATGTTTCTCAATTAGTCCAACGATTAAGAAGTGAAGGTTTGATTTTAATTAAGGCTATTTTGGAAGAAGAAAAAAAACCAAGAGCCCTGAGAATTTCCCTTCCGTTTTTGGGCGGCGTTCCTTTGACTGAAAAAATGATGTTTGCTAGAAACCTTCGGGTAATGATTGCCGCCGGCCTTCCTCTTCCTCGAGCTCTTCGGATTTTGGCTGGACAGGCTCGTGCCAAAGAATTAAAGATAGCTCTCGATAATGTGGCAGAAGAGATTGTTAAGGGAAAGAGCTTTTCTGAAAGTTTGAGTAAACACCCCAATGTTTTTTCTGAAATTTTCCAGAGTATGGTAAAGGTTGGAGAAGAGGCGGGAACGCTAGAAGATGTTTTACAGATTTTGACAGAACAGATGGAAAGAGAGCATGAGTTGAAATCGAAAGTACAGGGAGCCATGATTTATCCTGCTATTATTATCGCAGCAATGATAGTGGTTGGAATTTTAATGATGATTGTGGTGATTCCCCAGCTCGCCGCAACCTTTGAGGAACTACAAGTTGAACTTCCCCCCACCACAAGATTTGTGATTGCAATTGGCAACTTCTTAGCCCGTTACTGGTACTTGCTTCCCCTCATTGTCTTAGGACTTCTTTTTTTGTTTAGACTTATTTCTCAGACAAAAACCGGGAAAAGAGCAATTGACGCGGCGCTTTTGAAAATTCCCATTATTTCTCCCATCATTAGAAAGACCAATTCTGCTTATGCTGTCAGGACCCTGGGCTCTTTAATTTCTTCTGGGGTACCGATTGTTAGGTCTTTAGAGGTAACTGCCGGCGCTCTAGGAAACATTTATTATAAAGAAGCCTTAATCGATGCTGCTGAAAAAGTAAGAAAAGGGGCCAAGCTTTCCGAGACCCTGAAAGACCATCAGAATATTTATCCCCTATTAGTTATTCAAATGGTCGAGGTTGGAGAAGAAACCGGTCAGACATCAGATATATTGACCAAACTAGCTGATTTTTATGAAGAGGAGGTAACCAATGCAACCAAAAATCTCTCAGCAGTTATTGAGCCTGTCATTATGCTTATTATTGGAGCAGCTATAGGGTTTTTCGCCATTTCAATGATTCAGCCATTGTATTCGATGCTGGGAGCAATTAAATAATCTAAAATGATAAAGAACCTTAGTTTTACCCTTGTTGAATTACTGATTACGGTCGGGATTCTGGCCGTTTTGATGACAATGGCGGTTCCGGCCTTTCAATTTTTCCGGGGAGAATCAGAACTGAATGAGACGGCAGAAGAAATTATTAATATTCTCAGACTTTCCCAAAACAAAACCTTAGCCTCGGAAAGAGCTTCAAATTATGGAGTTTATTTTGAAAGTGACAAATTTGTTTTATTTAAGGGAGTCAGCTACGACCCCTTAGCCCCGGATAATGACATTCATAATCTGAGAAAGCGACTTGAGATTTACGAAATCAGTTTAGCCGGAGGGGGCTCAGAAATAGTTTTTGATAAACTGGTAGGAACCACTTCCCAATTTGGTAGTACCTCTCTGAGATTGAAAACAGATGCCTCAAAAACAAGAACAATTTATATTGAAAACTCAGGCCAGGTAAATTTGAGCTCTTTACCTACACCCTCGGATGCCAATCGAACAAAAGACTCCCGACATGTTCATTTTGTTTATAGCGGTCGCACCATTAGCACCACCACTGAAAAATTAATCTTGAAATTTGATACCACTGTTACAGAAGAAATTATTATTGCTGACAATTTAAAAGATGACCAAATTTACTGGGAAGGGGAAGTAGAGGTAGAAGACAGTATTCAAAAACTGAAAATTCATACCCACAGACTTAACGACCCCTATACCAACGATACGCAATTTTGCATTCATCGAGATAGAAGATATAACGATAAAGCTCTATCTATAGATATCAGTGGAGATTTGGGAACCAGTCCTAATCTCATTAGCTTTAGTGCTGACGGTTTAACAACCAATAAAGGTAGTTCAATCTATGTTTCAGAGCCTGAGTGGCAGTAATACATGAAAAATCAAAAAGGAATTTCCATAATTGAAATTTTAGCGGTTATTGTCATTATTGGCATGGCCCTGGTTGGAATTTTAAGCCTGACCACCCTTTCCCTAAAAGCCTCTATTTCAATCAAAAAAAACACCCAGGCTAATGCTTTAGCCCAAGAAACATTGGAAGCTGTTAGAAATTATCGTGATGGAACCGGTTGGAATTTCGATGACCCCGAGAATAAATACGATGGACTGGGTATACTTACTACCGGTGTTGCCTATCATCCCGAGAAATCTTCAGATATTTCCCCGAGATGGATGTTAATTCAAGGAGAAGAAGATGTTAATAGTTTTACTCGAAAAGTTGTTTTTGAAAACACCTTTCGAGATGCCACAGATAATATTGTTGAAACAGGAGGCATAAATGACCCTAATACAAAAAAAGCAACTGTTACTGTTTCTTGGCAAGAAAAACAGTTAGAGATTATTACTTACTTTACTAACTGGGCAAAGCAATAAAAACCTAAATTCTAAATTGTAAATGACGAAAAATAAAAGTTTTACTCTAATGGAGATATTGGTTTATATTGGGGTTTTGTCTGTTATTATTGTTGCTATTTCTTCTTTTTTTCTTTGGGCAATTCGCTCCAACACCAAGACAAGAGTAACACGAGAAACTCTAGACAACAGCAGAAGAAGCATGGAAATAATCATCTATGAAATAAAAGAAGCCCAAAGCGTTTATACACCAACTTCCAGCTCAAGCCAGCTTTCTCTTGAAACTACCCATTATTTGCCCCAGGGAGAAAAGATATCTTATATTGATTTTTATCTTTGTGGAACTCAACTTTGTCTAAAAAAAGAGTCCCAAAGTCCCATAGCTTTAACTTCAGAAAGAGTAGAGGTGAAAAACCTGTTTTTTACCCAGGTGGCTACAACCTCTACTCTTCCTTCCATTCGGGTTAGTCTGACGATTGATTATAAAAATCCGTCTAATTTACCAGAATACCAAGCCTCAGTTAATTTAAGTTCCACCGCTTCTTTGAGGAACTACTAAAATGCTAAATAAAAAGAAGGAAAAAGGTTTTATCGCATTTTATTTGGTTATTTTGGTTTTGATGACAATGCTTAGTATCGGGATTAGTATTTTTATTGTAACTCGAGGAGAGCAAAAAATTTTACAAAGCATTACCAAATCTAATCAAGCCTATTTTACGGCTGAAGCCGGAATTGAAGACGCTCTATTGCGCCTAGTAAATATCATGAATTGGTCTAGCTCATATGTTTTAAAGGTTGGGGGAGCTACCTCGACCATAGAAATATCAGACATTCTGGGAGGCTCAAGAAGTATCACCTCTATGGGTAATGCTGAGAATAGAATTAGAAAAATACGGGTCATTCATAAAGTTAGTACTCAGGATGTTTCTTTTCACTATGGAGCCCAAATTGGGGACGGTGGCATGGAAATGGGCAATAATGCCCAGATTCAGGGCAATGTTTTTTCTAACGGGAGCGTTATCTCTATTCAAAAAGGCAAAATTCAAGATACTATCAAGGTAGCCACCATAGGTGGCAAGATTGAAGGCTTGGAAGTTGGTAAAGACGCCTATACCCACATTTGTAAAAATTGTACAATTGGAGGCGTTCTCTATTATTCTGGAGGAAGCCTGGAGAACTGTACGGTAACAGGTTCTCTCAAGGAACATCCGGTTCAAGAATCTAAAGATTTGCCCATCCCCCAAAGCCAAATTGATAATTGGAAGACCGAAGCTAGTTGCAGTGATAATCCAGGATGCATTATTAATGGTGATTATGTTTTAGATGGAAAAGTGACTGGTTATCTTGGACCCAAGAAAATTACTGGAAATATGACGTTAGATAATAAAGCTACCTTAATTATGACAGGTAGTATTTGGGTGGAAGGTAACATATTTGTTAAAAATGGGGCTGGCATTCAACTTGACCTCAATTCTTACGGAGGTCTCAGTGGAGTTTTAATCGCTGATGGAAAAATAGACATAAAACCTGGAGCGAGCTTGGGGGGCTCGGGAGAAGAAGGAAGTTATCTTTTGCTTCTTTCAACCAATGCTTCCTTAGACCCGTTATCTCCAGCTATTAATATCGACAATACTACTCTCGGAGGAATTTTTTATACACCAAATATTTATGATGGAAGAAATGGAGGAGTTATTGTAATCAGAAACAACGTTAGTACTCGTCAGGTAACAGGTTATAAGGTTTATCTTGAAGAGAATGCAGTGGTTAGTTATGAATATGGACTTCAAGACGCTGAATTTTCCAGTGGTCCTGGGGGGTCCTGGGAGGTGGCAAGCTGGAAAGAAATCGAATGAGAATTTATAATAAAAATATCAAAAGATGTTAGAATTTTTAACCTTAAAACCAGAAATTTTTGGCTTAGACATTTCTGATTTATCTTTAAAGATTATCAAGCTCAAAAAAAGAAGAAAGGGTTTAGATTTAGCTTCTATTGGGGAGGTAGAAATTAAGCCAGGAATAATTAAAGAAGGAGAGATTAAAAAAGAAGAAGATTTGGTAAAAATTCTTCGGGAATCTCCTGCTCAAGTCAAGGGACAGGTACTTAAAACAAAATACGTTATAGCTTCTCTACCAGAAGAAAAAGCCTTTTTGCAAGTAATAAAAATGCCCAGAATGCCAGAAGAAGATTTAAAGTCAGCTGTGGTTTATGAGGCTGAAAATTATATTCCCCTACCTATTGAAGGGGTCTATCTAGATTCTCAAATTGTTCCACCGGTTGACCACTTAAAAGAACTTGAAGTTTTAATTGCTGCCCTTCCCAAAAAGATAGTTGACTCTTATGTGTCTTGTATTAAAAAGGCAGGTTTTCAATTAGTCTCTTTAGAGATAGAATCTTTAGCTATAGCTCGAGCTTTAGTGAAAGACGAATTTAGCACCTCACCCTTACTTTTAATTGATTTGGGAGCAACCCGGACTAGCTTTATTGTCTTTTCTGGAAGGTCTGTCAGATTCACCTCTTCTATTCCGGTTTCTAACCAAATTTTTACAGAAATTATTGCTAAAACCTTAAACACCAATCTCGCCGAAGCTGAAAAATTAAAAATCACCAGAGGTCTTGAAAGAAAAATGGGAAAGAGAGAGGTTTTTGAGGCTTTGGTTCCGGCATTAACCGATTTAACCCAGCAAATAAAAAGGTGTATTGGCTATTATCAAACCCATGCTTCTTTCGAGCACTTACCAGCTGACGGTAAAGAAATCAGCAAAGTCCTTCTTTGTGGGGGAGGAGCAAATCTTAAGGGTCTGCCTGAACTCCTTTCTAGCGAATTAAAAATCCCGGTTGAAATTGGAAATCCCTGGATAAACATTTTACCCGAATTTAAAAAAGAAAAATCCAAACTTTCTCTTGAAACGTCCTTAAGCTATACCACGGCCTTTGGTTTAGCATTAAGAGGCGTGGAAATAAAATGAGTACAATCAATCTTTTACCGCCAAAAGAAAAGGACTTGTTAGTTCAAGAAGAGCGCTGGAAACTAACTCTGATTTTGGGTTTTATCCTTCTAGCCTTTTTTATATCTTTAGTTTTAATTTTATTCTCAGTCAAAACTTATATTTCTGGTCAGGTAGAAGCTCAAAAAATTCTTCTTTCTCAAAAAGAGCTTGAAAGCCCCCAAATAGAAGAGTTGGCTGAAAAAATTAAAGAAAGCAATCTTGTTTTCTCTAATTTAAATTCATTCTACCAGCAAAACTTGGATATAACTGAGATTTTAGAGAAAATTTCTCAAGCTCTACCCTCGGGAAGCTATATCCACGGCTTTGACCTCAGTCTTTTGGAAGGAGAATATCCAGCCCAGGTAGCCCTGACCGGTTTTTCTCCCAACAGAGAAACCCTGTTGGAATTTAAGAAAAACCTTGAAGCTGAAAAACTTTTTCAAGAGATTTATTTTCCGCCCCAAAACTGGGTAAGGCCAACTGACATTATTTTCTCGGTAAATTTCAAGATTTCAAAATGACCCCAAAACATAAGCTCAATTTATCTATCATAATTTTTTGTCTGATATACATTATTTTCATTGTTTTTGTTATTTCACCCCTTTTTTCTGGTATAAAAAAGAATTCTCAAGATCTGGTTTCTCAAAAGCAAACCCTTGTCTCTTTTGAGGCCCAACTGGAAAGTCTCAACAGATTTAAAAATCTGTATCAAGAAATTGAACCTAATTTAGAAAAAATCTCCAATCTTTTTATTAACCCTGAGGTGCCAGTGGAATTTATTAATTTTTTAGAGACCAGTGCCAGTAGCTGCCAACTTTTCATTGATATTTCTTCGGCCCTACCAACAAAAGCCAAAGAAGATCCCTGGCCAGCCCTGGTTTTTCAAATAAATTCTATTGGCTCTTTTCCTAAGTTTTTAAAATTTTTAGAAAAATTAGAAGCTAGTCCCTACCTGATAAGAATTCAAGTGCTGAACATCCGGAGGTTGACAGAAGTTGACTTTCTGACAGAAGCCATGAAAGGTTTTGTAACAGGAGACGTTAGGGTTGTTTTTTCAATAAAAGTTTTTACCCATATAACCCCTCGATAAACTCAAGGCTATACTGAGCCCGCCAAGTTATGAAAATTCCCAAAATAAAATTCCAAAAAACCAAGAACTTCTTAATAAAACTACCTAGAACCTTAGGTAGTCATACTCTCTTAACTTTTCTATTCCTCTTCGTTTTTGCTCTTGTCCTGGGAGGTATTATTTTTGAGAGATATAGTATCTTAGCCCAAAAAGAGGCGCCCGAGGTTTCTGAAAAACCACTTCAATTTAAAGAAAAAACATATCAAAATATTTTAGAGGTCTGGCAAGAGAAAAAGCAAAAACTTATAGAAATAGATTTGAAAAAATACCCCGACCCCTTTAGGGGCATAAAAGGAGAAGTCCCAAAGCCAATCCCCGAAATTCCCCCTGAGATACCAGAAGAAGAACCGCCAGAGACGCCAACCCAAGAAATTGACAGACTTCTGGCAGCCACTAATCTAACAGAATTCTACAGCATAAAAGGAGAGAAATTACCTCCTTTATATGTAAGAGCAGGGCTTTGGCAAGAAAAAGGACTGGGTTTGGCCTATGAATATATTGGTTCTCGCTATCAAAACTTAAAATTATTGGAAGCATTACAAAAAGAATTGACCCCGTAGTGAAAATTTGAACAATAATATTGAATTTGAACGAGGGCCATTTAAAATTCTTTTACGCGGGGTTGACCGAATTAATAATTTCTTTTAAAATAACGATTACTTGCCCCCATAGCTCAACGGATAGAGTAGTGGCCTTCTAAGCCATTGATGTAGGTTCGATTCCTGCTGGGGGCACTACGAAAGTCAGTAACCACATTCGACGTGCCAGATCTATTTGGTGGGCGTAGCTCAACCGGTAGAGCGCCTCGCTGTGGCCGAGGTTGTTGGGAGTTCGAATCTCCTCGCTCACCCATTATTTCTAGATTTTATCCCCAAATCAAAAACAGCTTTTTTGAAAAGCTGTTTTTGAATACACCAAACTGGACCTTAAAGAAGTGATTTTTTTATTTTCTTTCTTCAAGTTCTACTTCTAGTTCTATCTTTTTTCCGCTCCTTAAGACCCTTAGTTTAATTTTTTTCCCAATTTCAGATTTTTGTAAGATCTCTGCTAAGGAATTTTTTTCAGTAATTTTTTCTCTATCTGCCTCCAAAATTATGTCGTATTCTCGGAGACCAGCTTTTTCAGCTGCTGACCCCTTAACCACGGCTGATTCTCCCAGGGTTTCCCTTACTATTAAAGCTCCACAATCTGTCGGAAGCTTATTTCTTTCGGCTATCTCTTTATTTAAAAGGATGTATCTCACTCCCAAAAAGGGCTTCCTGAGTTTTCCATATTTTTTTATCTCTTCCAGGTCTTTTTTGGCATAATTAATAGGTATGGAAAAACCAATATTCTGAGCTCCCATGACCACGGCTGTATTAATCCCTATTACTTTTCCCTCTAAATTAACCAAAGGGCCTCCGGAATTACCAGGATTAATAGCAGCATCGGTTTGAATTAACCCCCTTAATCTTGCTGCCTGCTGGTTTAATCCGCTATACGCTGTAATATATCGCGATAACCCAGAAACAACTCCAGTGCTAACAGTGTCATGAAATTCTCCTAAAGCATTACCAACAGCAATTACTGTTTGGCCGAGTTCAATTTTGCCAGAATCGCCCAGTTCTAGGTAGGGAAGATTTTTAGCTTTTATTTTTAAAACAGCAATATCAGTAATTGGGTCACGAGCTAGAACCTTAGCTGGATATTTTTTATCGGGTTCCAAAATTACGGTGTAACTGGCCCCGGGGTCCGCTACCACATGCTGAGAAGTTAACACAAGGCCATCTGGAGAAATAATGAAGCCTGACCCTCCTCCTATTTTTGTTTTTCTTTTCCCTTTTTCCGTTTTCGGGATGATAAATTTTTGACCACCGAAAGGAAAAAAATAAAAACCTTCTATCTTGGGGAGGTCTCTACTAACAACTATTGTTATGACGGCGGGCGTAACTTTTTTTACTATTTCAACAATTGATATTTGTTCCGTCATATGAATAAATTATACCATAAATTTATTGTCAACTAAAAGAAAAAATGCTATTATTGGAAATCGAAAACGAAACCTGCCCCTGTAGTTCAACGGATAGAACAGAATCCTCCTAAGGTTCTGATACAGGCCCGCCCCGCACCCTTGTGGCCCCCATAGCTCAATGGATAGAGCAGTGGCGTCCTAAGCCATTGATCTGGGTTCGAGTCCTGGTGGGGGCATTAAATAGTGCGGGGTGAAATTCCTGTCAGGGGCATAAAATTGAGGGCCCGTAGCTCAATTGGCTAGTAGCGCCTCAATGGCATTGAGGAGGTTGTGGGTTCAAGTCCCATCGGGTCCACAAGACTTAACAGAGGTTCGTCCTCTGATACTTTTTATGCAAGAAAAGAAAATAGTAGTAATTGGAGTTGGTGGCAGAACCGGAACAATGTTTGCCTTTGAGCTGGGGAAGGTAGCGGATGTTTTAGGAGTCGGAAAAGAGATTGAGCAAATAAAAAAAGAAAAACTTTTTGTTAAAAGAAAGGAAAGAGCTCCCTTGGTCTTTAGAGAACAAGTAATTACCGCATCGCAATTTCCTGACAAAACCGCACCTGAGATTATTTTTTTAGCCACTAAAAATCCTGTGGGTCCTGCACTAAAGCACTATTACCAAAAAATTAAGGAAAGAAGATTGCCCCCTCCCACCTTAGTTCTTTCTCAAAACGGTATCGCAGCTATCAAAGACTCCCTTAAAACCCTTAAGGAGGTGTTTGGTAAAGATAGTGATAAGGTGAGAGTGGCAAGACTCGTTCTTTTCAACCCTATAGATAGAAAAGAAATTAAAGGTTCGACCGATATAATTTATTCTTTGCCAATTAGGGTAGCTTTTGGAAAAATTTCTGGCCCCGGGAATCTTCAAAATATTACCTTTTTGTTTAAAAAATCAAGGTTTGTTACCAAAGAGTTTCTCCCAGAAGAAATTCAAGACATGGAGTTTTCTAAACTCTTTTTAAATTTAATGGGAATGGCTTCAGCCACCAGAGAGTTATCGGTTAGCCAGGGATTTCAAAATCCAGAGACACTTGAAGAAGAAATAGGGGTTCTGAAAGAATATATTAGGGTTGTTCAGGCTTCGGGAGGAAAATTTTTAAACTTTCCTTGGTGTCCAGTAAAATTTATCACTTTTTTCATTAAAGTTTTACCAATAAAGATTTTCTTACCCTTAAGAAAATACCTTTCTCGTCTGATAAGCGAAGGTAGGGAAGGAAAGCCCAAAGACTTGGCGGAAATTAAGTATTATAATGGAGCAGTGGTTAATTTGGGTAAAAAAATCGGGATATCCACTCCCATAAATCAAAAGGTCTTAGGAAGAGCCCTGAAATAATTTTTTAACCAGATGATAAATTTAGTTTTGCTAGCCACTTTTGCTTATTTGTTAGGTTCCATCCCCTTTGGTTTTCTTATTGGTAAAATAAAAAAGGTTGATATTAGAGAAATTGGTAGTAAATCCACCACCTCAACTAATGTTTCTCGGGCTCTGGGTTGGCGGTGGGGAGTGATCTCTGCTTTTCTTGATATTTCTAAGGCAGTTATTCCAACGCTTTTGGCAAAAAATTACCTTACGAATACTTGGCAGGTTATCTTTTTTGCTCTTTTACCAACAATTGGTCATATTTTTCCAATATGGCTGAACTTTAGGGGTGGAAAGGGAGCGGCTTGTTTTTATGGTGCTACCTCAGTTTTGACAGGAGTGAAATTTTTCTTATCTGCTTTCTTGTTGTGGATTATAATTTTGTTTCTATTTAGAATAATGAGCTTGACCAATATCCTATTTACCTGGATATTGTCTGTATTACTTTATTTATTCTTTCCTTCACCTTATTTTATTTATGGAATTTTGGGAGCTATTATAATTACTTTTGCGATGCGCGAGAATATAAATCGGCTGAAAAAGAAGGTAGAACCCAAAATTTCTTTTAGATGGTAATTGAAAATATGGTGGGGTGTACCGAATTTGGTTAAGGTGCCGCTCTCGAAAAGCGGAGGGTAGCAATACTCATGTGAGTTCGAGTCTCACCCCCACCGCCTTCTTGTCTTGACGATAAAATGTAATAAAATTATGCTTAAATTTTTTAAAAAAAAGAGGGAAGAACCAAAGAACTTTAGAGAGATTTTGGCTTTTCTGAAAAAGCTAGAGAAAAACATTGACAATCTTTCTCAAGACCTAGAAGCACTCAAACATAGCAACAGATTTTCCTTAAAAAAAGTAGGAATGATAAGATTTAATCCATTTTCTGATGTGGGGGGAGACCAGAGCTTCTCTATTGCCCTTTTAGATGACAATAACGATGGCCTAGTGATTACCAGCCTTTATACTAGGGAGGGAAACAGAATTTTTGGAAAGCCAATAAAAAATGGAGGTTCAAAATACCCCTTATCTCAAGAGGAAAAAGGGGCAATTAAAAAAGCAATTGGTTAATCCTTTTCTTGTTTTTTACCTATTAAATGATAAAATCCTAAAGGCTAAAAAGGAGAAAAATTGGCATCATTCTAATTTTATGATTAAAACCAAAGATAAAAATTTAGTTTCCCGACCGCCGATTGTTGTTGTTTTGGGCCACATTGACCACGGAAAGACCAGTTTACTCGATAAGATTAGGAAAAGCCATGTTGCCGAAAAAGAAACAGGGGGCATTACCCAACACATCGGAGCTTACCAAATTGAACGAGAGGGTCAGAAAATTACCTTTATTGACACCCCAGGCCACGAAGCTTTTTCAGCCATGCGTTCAAGGGGAGCGAAAGTAGCTGACATTGCAATTTTAGTTATAGATTCCTCAGAGGGAGTAAAAACTCAAACCAAAGAAGTAATTTCCCATATTAAAAAAGCTCAAATTCCTTTTATTGTAGCTTTAAATAAGATCGATCGAAGTGATGCCGACCCAGAAAGAGTAAAAAGAGAGTTACGGAAAGAAGAGGTTTTGGTAGAGAGCTTGGGAGGCAAGGTACCTTCGGTGGCTGTATCTGCAAGAACAGGAGAGGGAATCTATGACCTTTTAGATTTGATTTTATTGGTGGCTGAGATGGAAGAGCTTAAGACCGACCTTTCAAAAACAGCCGAAGGCGTAGTTATTGAGGCTTATCTCGACAGCAAAAGAGGACCAATTGCTACCTTACTTTTGAACAATGGAATTTTAAAACCGGGAGATATTATTGGAACTCCTTCGACTTCTGGCAAAATTAAAAGATTAGAGAGTTTTCAAGGTCTTTCTCTTTCTGAGGCTAAACCCTCAGAACCTGTGGTTTTGCTTGGTCTTGAAGATGTTCCCAGGGTCGGAGAAAGTTTTAAGATTTTTGATTCTCCAGAAACGGCTAAGGTCTATTTACAAATTAAAGAGAAAATATCTGAGATCAGGGTTTTGGAAATTTCTCCCGAACAAAAGGTTTTAAACTTAATTTTAAAAGCCGATGTGGTGGGCTCAATTGAGGCCATTGAGGAAGTTTTAAAGAGTCTTCCTCAAGAGAAAATAGTTTTGAGAATTTTAAAATCTGAAGTCGGAGAAATTAATAAATCAGATCTCGAATTAGCTAGAGAGGCAAGAGCTGCCATTTTGAGTTTCCGAGTTAAAATGAACCCGGTAGCAAAAATATTATTAGAGAGAGAAAGAGTGAAAATAATTCGAGCTAAGTTAATTTACGATTTGGTAGAAGAAGTAAGAAAATTAATGGCTAGCCGACTCGAGCCAGAGCTGGTGAGACAAGATTTAGGTAAGGTGAAAACTTTAGTAATTTTTAAAACCGAAAAAAATCGTCAGATTGTCGGTGGAAAGATTATTGAGGGGATGGTGGAAAAAGGAGCCCTGCTTGAGATTTTAAGAAAAGACGAGGTTATGGGTCGAGGAAAGATAATTAACCTCCAACGGAACAAGAGAGATATAGCCCGTCTTCCTAGGGGAGAAGAATGTGGAATATTGTTTGAAGGAGACGCTAAAATTGAAGAGGGCGACATTCTCTCAGTATACAAGAGAGAAAGGAAAAAAGGCGAACTTTAATGCAAAAGCGCATCTTGAGAGTTAATCAATTAATCCAAAAAGAACTAAGCCAGATTGTTTTAAAAGAAGTGGAATTTCCTTCAAATCTTTTGGTAACCATCACAAGAGTCCAAACAAGTTCTGATTTAAAAGAGGTCAAAGTTTACGTTAGCTGTCTGCCCGATGATGAAGTTTCTCGGGTGCTCCAAATCTTGGGCAAGCTCGTTTACCCCCTTCAAAAAAAATTAAATAAAAGATTAAAAATGAAACCCATTCCTCGGATAAAGTTTGTTCAAGAATTCAAAACCAGGGAGGCCGGTAGGGTCGAAGAGCTTTTAGAGGAAATTAAAAACAATTATTGAAAATAGGTTTTTAAACTGCTAAGATATTTTTATGGCGCCGTAGCGAAGAAGTTTACGCAGCGGTCTGCAAAACCGCTTACGCCGGTGCAATTCCGGCCGGCGCCTCAAATTTTGCCGGGGTGTTGGAATGGTAGACAAGACGGACTTAAAATCCGTTGGATGCATAATCCGTGAGGGTTCGAGTCCCTCCCTCGGCATTGTAAAAACCCGCACTTTTAGGTGCGGGTTTTAATGTTTCTAAGTTTGCTTAACCCTCTAGAATCTCAATATAGGTTCTTTCAGAGCCGAAATCTAATGCTTCCCAATAAGAAGAAAACCAGATATCAACATGATAATATCCCTTTTTCCAACTCATTCTGTCTTCAACTACAAAGATTTTATCTCCATATAATTCTGGTATTTTAACTTTTGTTCCAAAGGGCAACATGTTGTTAGCTATGATACCTTCTCTTACTTGAGTTCCAGCTGCAGTAAGATAGGGATTATCATCGGTTTCCCAGGGAGAGCTGGAATAGCCTGTTATTACTACCCCCATTTTCCGAATTTGAGAATTATAACTTAATGGGTTAGATGTTGCCAAGAGACTATTTCCCTGGACAACGCCCAAGCTATCTGACATTGTTAAACCGGTCTCAATCCCTAGATTTTTAGATTCAAGCATTGGGAAAATTCCCAAAAATATTCCAAAAGCCATCAAAAGAATTTGGGTTTTCCCATTAGTCATAATATAATTTTTGGAACCCTTCATATTCGTTAAATAAAATATGGTCTTTTATAGACTACCTTAAAAACCCCTTTTGGGGTTATATCATAATAGCTTATTAAAAACCCATGTCAAGACCTTTTTGAGCGGGAGACGGGATTTGAACCCGCGACTTTCTCGTTGGCAACGAGACGTTCTACCACTGAACTACTCCCGCTCGCTAAAACAAGCTTCCTTAGATAGACCAACCTTATTTGGTGCCCGACCTTAGCTTTAGTGCAAGGGTGCCGGGAGAGGGAATCGAACCCTCGACCTCTTCTTTTTCAGAGAAGCGCATCTACCACTGAGCTACCCCGGCTCGATCTCCTCTGCAAACAATTACTAGTTTATAGTATTTTCTAAAAACCAACAACTGTTTTTACTAACAACACTTTTCTTTAGCTACCTGGTGGGCGAGACAGGATTTGAACCTATGACCTCCCGCGTGTAAGGCGGACGCTCTAGCCACTGAGCTACTCGCCCAGAAATCCTTCGACCCCCATTCCAGACACCTTTGGTTTCTTTAGAGATCTATAGAGCTCATCTTGACCGCTGTTTTTCCTTCGCGGGGGATTCTCATTAGTGATGCCCAGGGTGGGAGTCGAACCCACACGCCCTTACGGGCACAGCACCTCAAGCTGCTGAGTATACCAATTCCTCCACCTGGGCCTGTTTTATGATTTTTTTCTTCCCCTTTTTCTTTTGTAGATTCTTTCTTTTTTGGTTTTTCTTCTTTTTTTGATATCTAAAATCCTTTTTGCTTTAATCTTGCCTTCCTTCCTTTAGCTCCTCTTAAATAGTAAAGTTTAGCCTTTCTGACCCTTCCTCGTTTTAAGATTTCTATTTTATCTATAGTAGGAGAATGAATTGGAAAAATTCTATCTACCCCAACACCCCTACTTACTTTTCTTACAGTAATGGTAGCTGAGATACCCTTGCCATGTTTTCGAGCCAAAACAATTCCCTCAAAAGCCTGGGTCCTTTCTTTTTCTTCCTGTCCCTTAGAAGATTTGTCTTTCTTTAGGGTTTCTTTGATTTTTTGATAAACCCTGACCGTGTCACCCGGCCTGATATCGGGTAAGGTTTTTTTTAATTGGGACTGATTAAAAATTTCTATTTTAGTAATCATATTCTTTAAATATTATTTAAGGTTTTTAAGCACTCTTCTCAAATCTTCAGCTAATTTTGAATGGAATTCTTTTATTTGACCAGAAGGTAATTTTATTTTGAGGTAATGGGCATGTAAAAAATGACGACGAAGACCCTTCGGGCAAGGTTGCTTCCTAAAGCCGTATAGTTTATCTCCGGCAATTGGATGCCCCAAATAAACCATTTGGGCTCTAATTTGATGTTTCCTACCGGTTTTGGGAATAGCCTCAATTAAGGTGTAATTTTTAAAATTTTTAATTACTCTATATTCAGTAAGCGCTTTTCTTAATTTTTTATCCTCAGCTTTAGGCTCAGACGGAAGAAAGACTTTTTGTTTTCTTCTGTCTTTTGGTGACCTAGCCAGGAAAGTTTCAATTATTCCTTGGGTGGTTTTAACCACCCCCACTACCAGCAAAAGATATTTCTTTTCTACCCCTTTTTCTTTAAATTGTTTCTGTAAAAATTCTAAGGAGTTTTTATTTTTAGCGATCAACAAAAGTCCTGAAGTATCCTTATCTAAACGATGAATTATTCCATAGCGAGGAGCTTTCCCCACATTTTTTAAATTAGGATATTTTTTTAGAAGGAAATCAATTAGAGTTTTTTCGATAGTTTTTCTTTCCGGATAGACAATTATTCCTCCTGGTTTGTCGACAACCAAAAGATTACAATCTTGGTGAACATTTTTCACTGGCCCATTTTGCATTTTTTTGTGGGCGCGACAGGATTTGAACCTATGACCTTCACAATGTCAGTGTGACGCTCTAACCTCTGAGCTACGCGCCCAGAAAATATTCATTCTTCTTATGGGCGCACCTGGACTCGAACCAGGGACCTCGACTTTATAAGAGTCGCGCTCTCACCGACTGAGCTATGCGCCCTTGGCGAATATGCTTTAGGGCTACCTTTTTCTTATAATCGTTTCACCTTTACTTTAATTGTTCTTGCTTTTTGAGGCAAGGGCTTGGCACTTTCAGATTTTTCTTCTCCTATTATTTTTTCAAATTCTTCTTTTTCAATTGTTTCTTTTTCAATCAATGTCGTGGCAAGCCTATCTAATAATTTCCGCCTTTTAGTTAGAATTTTTTGGGCCGTCTTTTGGGCTTCATTGATAAATTTAGCAACCTCTTTATCGATTTGGGCAGCTACTATTTCAGAATAAGTTCTCTGCTCTGAAATTTCTTTTCCCAAAAAGACCAACTCTTCCTTTTTTCCAAAAGCAATTGGTCCCAAGGAAGACATCCCGTATTCTTTTATCAATTTTCTAGCTAATTCCGTGGCTTGCTTCAAGTCATTGGTAGCTCCGGTGCTAATTTCACCAAAACGCATTTTTTCAGCAGAAAAACCAGCTAATAAAACTGCCATTTCTGCTAAAAATTCTGATTTTGTCTTAATTTGTCTTTCTTCTCTTGGCATTTTAAGGGTATAACCTGCAGCTGCACCTCGGGCAACAATTGAGACCTTTCGGACAGGTTCTGATTCGGGAAGATGAGAGGCCACCAAGGCGTGTCCTGCTTCGTGGTAGGCAGCAAACTCTTTCTCTTTTTTTGAAAGAATATGACTTTTTCTTTCCGGACCTAATAAAACCTTTTCAATTGACTCTAAAAGTTCTTTTTGAAAAATCTGACGCTTATTTTTTCTGGCAGCGAAAAGAGCTGCCTCATTCACAAGGTTGGCTAAATCAGCGCCTGAAAAGCCCGGAGTCCGTTCTGCCACCTCTCTCAGATTGATATCAAGGGCTAAGGGTTTTCCCCGGCAGTGAATTTTTAAAATTTTTTCTCTTCCTTTAATATCAGGGAGGTCTAAAACTATTTTTCTATCGAATCTACCCGGTCGTAAAAGAGCAGGGTCTAATATGTCTGGACGATTTGTAGCTGCCATGACTATTCTGGTATCGTCTCTTTCAAAACCATCCATTTCAACTAGAATTTGATTTAAAGTTTGTTCTCTTTCATCGTGGCCTCCACCAATGCCCGCTCCCCTTACTCGACCAACCGCATCTAATTCATCAATAAATATTATGGATCTACCTACCCTTTTGGCGGTAGCGAACAAATCTCTTACTCTGCCCGCTCCCACGCCAACGAACATTTCAACAAACTCAGAGCCTGAGATTGAAAAGAAAGATACATTGGCTTCTCCAGCTACCGCTCTTGCCAATAAAGTTTTGCCTACTCCAGCAGGTCCCATCAGCAAAACTCCTCTGGGAATTCTTGCTCCCATTTGTAAATATTTTTTGGGATTTTTTAAAAAATCGACAATTTCTTTTAATTCCTCTTTAGCTTCATCTAGGGCAGCTACATCCTTGAAAGTAATCTTCTCCTTTGGATGACCCTCGGCTCCAAACAGTCTGGCTCGAGCCTTGGTAAAATCAAAAGCCTGCATAGCACCTGTCCTTGCCTGTCTTAAAAGAGTCCAGAAAAAGAAAGAAAATAGTAAGAGAGGAAGGAAAATAGATATTAGGGGTCCCAGCCAAATCCAGAGGCTGTTTGACTCTTTGGTTTCAATCTCAACCCGGCTTATTTTTTCCGGACTCACTCCGCAGTTAATTAAAGATTGAGACAGAGCCAAGTCTTCTTCTTTTCGAGAGTGAGCTCTTGTTCCTTCTTGATATAAAAGAGAAAGCTCGTTTCCAGAAATACTAATTTTTTGAATTTTCTCTTGATTAATATCAGTTGCTAATTGAGTTAAAGAAACCTCCTTTTCTTTTTCAAAAGATTGTTCTAACAGGTTGAAGGCAAAAGATAGGGTTAGCAAAAGCAATAAAACAAATATAGTCTTTTTAATCAAATTTCTCACGATTTTAAGGTAAGAGTTATTTTATGCTCTTCTGAACTAATAGATAGAATTTTAAAATTGTATTTTTTGTCCAACTCCAAAGTTTCTGTCATTTTTTTCTGGGTGCCGAAATCGGAAATGTGGACTAACCCTTGAATTTTTTTGTCAACCTGGACAAAGGCGCCGAAAGGATTAAATTTGACCACTTTTCCCAAAACAATATCTCCTTTTTTGTATTTTTTTTCTATTCCCTCCCAGGGATCTTTTTTTAGAGCCTTAAGTGAAAGAGATACTTTTTCATCTGCAATTTCAACAATTTTTGCTTTAATTTTATCACCCACTTTTACAATTTCAGAGGGGTCTTCGACAAGCGCCCAATCAAGTTCTGAAATATGAATTAATCCCTCCAATCCTTCTTTACCGAAACGCACAAAAGCTCCAAAATCACAGAGGGCTGTTACTTCTCCTTCTACCACGTCTCCAGCCTTATATTCCCCTAAAATTTCTTTAATTTTTTCTGCTTCTTTCGCCCTCTCAGATAAAATTAACTTTTCTTCTTTTTGAGAAAGGTCAAAAATTTTTACCTCCATTTCTTGGCCAACAAACGTCTGAAGGGCCTTTAAGATTTTTGATGTGTCTCCTCCTTCTACCCTGGGATAGTGCTCCCCTTTTAATTGAGAAACAGGCAAAAAAGCCGGAATTCCTGAGATATCTGTTAATAATCCTCCCTTATTTGCTCCTAAAATTTTAATAGTTATAGATTCTTCTCTTTCTTTTTTTAGTCTAAGTTTTTCCCAGGCTAATTCTTGAGAGGCTCCTCTTACTGATAATTCAACAAAACCCTGTTCGTTGTCTAAATCTATGACCTTGGCAAAGATATTGTCTCCAATTTTTAGGTCTTTTAGTTCTTCTTTGGCATCGTAAAACTCTTTTCCGTAAATGGCTCCAGTACCAAAAGCGCCAAGGTCTAAAAAGAGAGCCGAGCGACCCGTACCAATAACCCTTCCTTCAACAATTTGGCCCGCTCTTAAGGGTTTGGGCTGATCGTTTTTTTCTAGTAACTTTTTCATCATTCCAAGTTTACACAATTCTAGTTATTTTTTCAACCCCCAGAGACCAAAACAGGAGATGTAAGAACCAAAGAGAGATAAATTTTCAGAGGAAAACGGTTGAAAAAAATACTCTCTTATAGTAAACTCAAAATATATGAAAATTACTTGGCGCGGACAATCCTGTTTTCAAATCGTTACCCAGGGTAATAAGGAAGGAAAAGTCAACATAGTAATTGACCCCTTTTCAGAAGAGATTGGTTTAAGGGTTCCAAAGCTTGAGGCTGATATTTTATTGATTACCCATCAGCATTCGGACCATAATAATATCAAAGCAGTTTCTGGCCACCCATTTTTATTTGAAGGCCCTGGAGAATACGAGATAAAAGGGATTTTTATTCAAGGCATTTCAGGTTTTCACGACGAGTCGCAGGGTCAAGAGAGGGGCGTCACGACCATCTATACTATTGAGACAGAGGATCTCTCTGTTTGTCATTTAGGAGATTTAGGACAGAAAGAGCTTACTACCGAGCAACTTGAAAAAATAGGCGATGTTGATATCTTGATGATTCCAATCGGTGGAAAATATACCATATCAGCCAAAGAAGCCATTAAGATATTATCTCAAATTGAGCCCAAAATTATAATTCCAATGCACTATCTCATTCCAAGACTAAAGACCAAATTAGCTGGTCTCGATGAATTTTTAAAAACACTGGGAATTAAATCAGTTGAGCCTCTAAACACTCTATCAATTAGAAAGAGAAACATTTCCGAAGAAGAGGTGAAAATTATTATTCTGAAACCCCAGTAACTATTCCCTAAACAATTATTGTTTTTTAAATATGTCCAAAAACCCCCAAAAACAAAATAAAGAAATAGGTCAATTAAAACCCCGAGAAATAACCGAGGAAATGAAAGAATCTTACATGAGTTATGCCATGTCAGTGATTATTTCTCGGGCCCTACCCGATGTTCGAGACGGTTTAAAGCCCGTTCAAAGAAGAATTTTATATACGATGAGAGATGATGGTCTGGGACATACCGCGAAATTTAAGAAATCAGCAACGACCGTGGGTAATTGTATGTCGCGCTACCATCCGCATGGCGATCTGGCGATTTACGATGCTCTAGTAAGAATGGCCCAGGAATTTTCTTTAAGATATCCTCTAATTAATGGACAGGGTAATTTTGGTAGCATTGATGGTGATCCGCCAGCTGCTTATCGTTATACCGAAGCTCGACTCTCCAAAGCCGGAGAAGAAATGTTAAAAGACATCGAGAAAAATACCGTTGATTTTGTTGATAATTATGATGGAACAAGAAAAGAACCTATTGTTTTACCCTCTCCTCTCCCCCAACTTTTATTGAATGGTTCCTTGGGTATTGCTGTTGGTATGGCCACCAATATTCCTCCCCACAATCTTTCTGAGGTCTGCGACGCCTTAATTTATTTAATAGACCACCCCAAGGCATCTACCGAAGATCTCTTGGAGTTTGTAAGGGGGCCAGATTTTCCAACCGGCGGTCAAATTTTTAATCAAGATGAAATTCTCCAAGCTTACTCTCAAGGCAAGGGACCAATTATCACCAGAGGAAGAACAGAGATAATTAAAAATGAAAAATTAAAGAGAGATCAGGTTATAATTACTGAAATTCCTTATCAAATAAAAAAATCCTCTCTACTTGAGGAGTTTGCAAAATTAGTCCAAGACAAAAAACTTCAGGGAGTAAAAGACATTAGAGATGAGTCGGATAAAGAAGGAATGAGAATTGTAATCGACTTACAAAAGGGTGTAGCTCCCCAAAGAATCCTTAATCGCCTTTATAAGTTTACTAATCTCCAGAGGAAGTTTTATTTAAACATGTTGGCCCTGGTAGATGGGATTCAGCCCAAGGTTTTGCCTCTGTCAGACCTTTTAAATTATTTTCTTTTACACCGTAGGGAAATACTGTTTCGAAGAACAAAATACGACTTAGATAGAGCTAGAGAAAGAACTCATATTTTGGAGGGTCTTGTAAAATGCCTAGCCCACATTGACGAGGTTATTCAAACTATTAAAAAGTCAGCTAATCGTCAGGAAGCCCAGAGAAACCTAATTAAACGTTTTAAATTAACCACTATTCAGGCTAATGCTATTTTAGAAACAAAGCTTTCTGCTTTAGCCAGACTGGAAAGAGAAAAGATTATTGATGAGTTAAAAGAACTTCAAATCAAGATCAAAGAACTTTCTGCCATTTTAAAAAGTCCCCAAAAGATAAGCGAAGTTATTAAGAAAGAAATTAATACCCTAAAAGAGAATTTTGGGGATGCAAGAAAAACAGAAATTTATCTTCAAAAGGTTGGCGAAATTAGCCTAGAAGATCTAATTCCTCAAAAAAGAGCCATTATTACTTTGACTCGAGGAGGGTATATTAAAAGATCCAGCCCCGCTGTTTACAAGATTCAAAGAAGGGGAGGGAAGGGAATCTTAGGAATGAAAACCGTTGGAGAAGATCTCGTTGAGCACTTTTTACTAACTAACACCCACGACCACCTTCTCTTTTTTACAGACTCTGGAAAAGTTTTCAGAATACCAGCTTATGAGATTCCTGAAGCTCCTCGAGTAGCCAAGGGAAGGGGCCTTCTGAATTTTTTAGAAATTTCTACTGAAGAGAAAGTTTTATCAATCTTTGTTTTGAAAGAAAAAGAACAAATTTCTAGCAAAGAGTACTTGGTGATGGTGACCAAAAACGGTATAATTAAAAAAACCAAGCTTCAGGCCTTTGAAAATGTTAGGAGGTCGGGATTGAAAGCAATCTCTCTTAAAAAAGGAGATATCTTAAGAGAAGTACGAGAAGTCAAAGAGGGAGAGGAAATCATTTTAATAACCCAAAAAGGGCAATCTATTCGTTTCCCTGAAAAAGAAATTAGGGCAATGGGGAGAGCTTCTATGGGAGTGAAGGGTATTAGGTTAAAAAAAGGAGATGAGGTCATAGAGATGGGCATTATTGAGAAAGTTAAATCTCGGGATTCAGGCCCAAAAAGAAAAATAAAAAGCTATCTATTGGTAGTAACAGAAAGGGGATATGGTAAACGAACTGATTTGGTAGAATATCGACCCCAAAAAAGAGGAGGATTGGGGATAAAAACAGCTCAAATTACCTCAAAGACGGGAATGATTGCAGCATCAAAAGTTTTAACCGAGGAAAAAGACCTAATTGTTATTTCTCGAAAGGGCCAGGTTATTCGCACAAAAATCTCTCAGATTTCAAAGCTTTCAAGACCCACGCAGGGAGTAAGAATAATGAGATTAGAAGAGGGAGATAAGGTGGCTTCAATAATTTGTATATAACATCTTTAAGTTAAAGGTTTCCGGGGTAGCCTCGGAAGATTGAAAATGGAAGGATTTTTAAACCCAAATGAGATTTTGAAAAAACTTGAACTGCGAGAAAATATGATAGCTGCTGATTTTGGCTCAGGATCCGGGGGTTGGGCCCTGCCTTTAGCTAAAAAATTAGAAGAGGGCAGGGTTTATGCAATAGACATACTGGAAGAACCACTTTCTGCCCTGAGAAGCAAGGCTAGATTCGAAAAGGTTTTTAATGTTGAAACCATTAAGTCAGATATAGAAAGAACCTCTAAACTCTTTGACGAGAGTTGCGACCTGGTTTTAATGACAAATCTTTTATTTGAGGTTGAAGACAAAAACAAGGTTTTGGAGGAAGGAAAGAGAGTTTTAAAAACAGGAGGAAAAATTTTAGTTTTAGACTGGAAACCCGATGCGCTCTTGGGGCCAAAGGAAGAAAGAGTTTCAATAAAAGAAATTAAAAAAATAGCCCGAGAACTCAATCTAAAAATAGAAAAGGAATTTGACGCTAGTATTTATCATTGGGGTTTAATTTTGGTAAAACCAGGTAGTGAAAATTTGACTGCCCACAGTCCATAGTATTTTACAAAGCAAAACACTTGTCAAATTTCTACTACAGGGTAAAATAAAATAATGAAAAAAATGTTAGTAGTTTCATTGCTTATGGTTTTACCTTGGGGGGCGTTAGCTCAACTTGGCATTCAAATAACCAACCCCCTGAATGCTACCTCTTTTGATGCAATTATTAACAATGTTATTAACTTCATCTTTGGGCTGGCGGTTTTGTTAGCTCCTTTAATGATACTTATTGGCGGAGCTTTGTTTATTACTTCAGGTGGAAATATTTCCCAGGTTGAACAAGCCAAAAGAATGATTTTATGGACAATAGTTGGGTTTACTATTATTTTGCTTTCCAAGGGCGTTCTTGGTATAATAAAACAATTATTAGGAGGAAGATAAAATTAAAGGTCGAGCATAACACACCCCTGGGAAAATTCTCCTAGGGAAGAATATACAACAATATAAAAGAAAAAATATGAAAAAAAGATTATCGGTGTTAGGCTCATTGAGTATCCTGGCTGTATTGGCATTGCCACTACTGGTTTTAGCTCAGGCCCCCCCTGCTGAAGTTACCGGATGTACAATGCGCCACAACTTAACTGGTTCTGCCTGGACATCAAAAGGATTTGTTTGTCCTGCTGTAGGAAGTTCTTGTCCTTTTGATAGCACAACTTTCACTTGTGCAGTTTGTTGCTTGATGGATTCAGTTTATACCGTGACCGATTGGATATTTGTCGGAATAACATTTGTGGCAGTAATTATGGTTTTACTGGGAGCTTATAATATGGTGACAGCTGCCGGAAGTCCGGAAAAAGTAACTACTGGAAAGAACTACATACTTTGGGCAGCTATAGGATTTATTGTTGCTCTTATGGCTCGTGCCATTCCTGCTATTGCTAGAAATATATTAGGAATGTAAAGAAAATTAAGCCGGAATTAAAATTTCCAATAGAACCTCAAGGGAAGGTCTGTTTAGTTAATCCCTAATCAACCCCGAAAGGGGTTGATTTTTTAACCCTTGCAAGATAAAATAAAGCAAGATAGACGCGGTAAAATTAGAAAACCACCTAATCATTCTTCAAAAAAAGAAAGAGCTAATAGGGCAAGTGGCGGAATTGGAATACGCCTACGGCTTAGGACCGTATCCCTTTTAGGGTTGTGGGTTCGAATCCCACCTTGCCCACACTGTGTTTCAGGATTAGCATGGGCAGAAAAGAGCTCTCGTTGATTTATTTTAGTGCAAAACAAACTCTAATTCCCCACACTAAAAACTAAAAAAGCCGCCTTTGACGGCTTTTTTGCTAAGGTTATTTTGTTCTTTATTTTGATTGTTTGACTGCTATCTTTCTTTTTTTATCTCGCAAGATTTTAGGCATTCTAATAATTAAAATTCCCTCTTTCATTGTGGCGGTAATGTGGCCGGGGTCAATCTCGACTGGCAAAATTATTTCCCGAGAAAAAGGTCCCCAATAACATTCTTGGGTGAAGTAATCTCCTTGCTCGTTGAGAGGTTTTTCCCTTCTTCCTCTCAGGGTTATAACATCTCCTTCTATTAAAATATCTATTTCTTCTGGTTTGATTCCGGCAATTGCAGATTGGATAACCAGCTCTTCTTCGGTTTGATAAACATCAACCGCCAATTGTCCTTCCGGTTCAAACCATTTTTCTTTGCTCTTGGTGGTTTCTGCTTTCTCTGGTTCTTCTTTTAACTCTTTTTTTGTTGTATTTTCAACCGGAATAGTTTTCATTTCTATTTTCTGGGGTTTTTTAGAAGATTCTTTTAAATTTGAAGACGGGGAGGGATTTTTCACCCTGTTTTGTTTTTCTTTCTTAATTAATTCTTTTTTTTTCATCCCCTTTTCTGTTTCCTGGGGAATTTCCGCCCCCATGCCCTTTTTTAATTTCTCAAAAAAAGATTCAGAATTCATGTTTTAGCGAATAATTTTTAGGTTAATTCTTTCCCGGGCTTAGACCCGTGTTTTTTTAAACCGAAAGAAACAAAAAGAGCTAAGCTAATTAAGATTAAGGCCGCAACTAAAAAACCCTTACCTCCTTTTATTATAAAAAAATTATAAAGACCGTGCAAGAAAATAGCTATCCCCAGACCCAAAAAAGGTATTTTCATCTTCTTTTCTTTTTCCTCAAAAGAAAGACTTAACCAAAACCCTACTGTGCCCGAGCACAAAACGTGGAGAAAAGTTGCTCCCCAAAATCGAAGACTTAAGATAAAAAGGGTCTGCCTCAACAAGAGAGATGAGCTTAACTGCAACAAAACTAAGATATTTTCAAGACCGGCAAAACCCATGGCAGCTATCATCATATATAAAATAGCATCAATGGGTTCATCAAACTCTGGGCTGGTTAGTATCTTTTCTTTTACCACTAGATATTTTAGCACTTCTTCAATAAGAGCTGCTCCAAGAAAAGTATTCAAAATTAACAGGATAGAAGGAGAGGGGCTTAAATTCTTAAAAATCTTAAAAACTCCTCTTTCCAGGAAAATAGCTCCGAGAGCCACCAGCATTCCATAAAAGAAAACTTTTATTACTTCTGATTTCGGCTCAGGATGAACGTCTCGCCGGAGATAAAAAAGCAACCAGATAATACTAGGAGCTAAACCAAGGAAAATATATAGAGAAGAAATCATTTTAGGATTACCATCAATGAATTAAGAATCTCTTATTATTTGGGAGCTGGGCCACTTTTCTATCATTAAACAACCCCTTTTCTTTTTTAAGGGTAGCGTCTGATAAATTTCTTCGGTAATAAAGGGAATAAAAGGATGTAAAAGCACGAGAGAGACTGATAAGATATATAATAAAATCTTCTTTGTTTCTTTTTGATATTTAGCTTCTAAGATTTGAGATTTACTAATCTCAATATATTTGTCACAAAAATCATGCCAAAAGAAATCATAAAGAGCATGGGTTGCTTTTCCAAAGAGAAAATTTTCTAAGTATTTATTGACTAAACCAATGGTTTTGTTTAAGGATTTAAGGATTTTTCTGTCAGCTAAAGTTAAATTTCTGGTCTGAAAATTTAAATCATAGTTTTGCTTCTTGCTCTTTAAACCCTTAGTTTGCATTAAGACAAACCTGGAAGCATTCCAGATTTTGTTACAGAACTTTTTTCCCATAATAATGTTATCCTCAACAAATTTCATGTCCTGACCGCCCATAATCTGCCAGGCTAAGCCAAAGCGGGTCGCATCAGCTCCGTATTTTTCAATTAAATCCAGAGGATTAATACCAGTCCCCAATGATTTTGACATTCTTTGGCCTGTTCTAGTTAAGACAATTGGATGGATATAAACCCGTTTAAAGGGATTTTTTTTCATAAGTTCTATTCCGGAAAACATCATTCTTACTACCCAGAGATGAATAATATCACGGGCGGTGGAAAGTACATCTGAAGGATAAAACGTTTCCAGGTCTTTGGTTTTTTGTGGCCAACCCAGAGTAGCGAAGGGCCAAAGAGCAGAAGAGAACCAGGTGTCTAAAACATCATTTTCTCCCTTCAAAGGAATTTTATGACCCCACCAGAGTTGTCTTGAAATACACCAATCCCTTACATTTTCTAACCAATCGAGATAAGTTTTTTTAAAATTTTTAGGGTAAAATTTTACCTTCCCCTTCTTTACCGGAGTAATTGCCTTCTTGGCTAATTTATCCATTTTTAAAAACCACTGCTCAGAGGGTAAAATTTCAATTTTAGTGTCGCAGCGGTAGCAATAGGGAAGCTGGTGGAAATAGGGCTCGCTCTTTTGGATTAGGTTTAACTCTTCTAGGTTACTAATAATTTTTTTGCGGGCTTCTTCCACTGATAGACCGTGATAAAGGGAAGGAACCTTTTTGGTCAATTTGCCCCCCTCATTGATGATCTGGATTAAGGGTAATTTATGTTTGAGAGAAATTTGATAATCAGTTAGGTTATGAGCCGATGTAACCTTGACCGCTCCGGTTCCAAATTTTGGGTCTACTAGATTGTCAGCTACAATTGGAATTTCTCTATTAACCAGGGGCAAAATAATTTTTTGACCAACTAAACTTTTATATCTTTTATCTTTGGGGTTAACAGCAACCGCTGTGTCTCCCAACATTGTTTCTGGTCTGGTGGTAGCTACTACAACGTATTTTTCCTTAAGTTTTTTCTCTGGTTTTTTAAGGGGGTAGCGAATATACCAGAGAGTTCCGCGTTCTTGCTTATATTCTAACTCAAGTTCTGATAAACTAGTGGCGCATCTCCGACACCAGTTTATTACTCGTTTTCCTCGATAAATCCAACCCTTTTTATAATAATAAAGAAAAGCCTTTTTTACTGCATCGGCATATTCTTTGTCTAGAGTAAAGCGGGTTCTTGACCAATCGCAAGAAGCCCCCAGTTTCTTTAACTGATCTAAAATGACATCGCCATATTTTTCTTTCCACTGCCAGATTTTCTCAATCAGCCTTTTGCGACCCAAATCAAATCTTGTTTTTCCTTCTTTCTTTAATTCTTTTTCCACCACATTTTGAGTGGCAATACCGGCATGGTCTGTTCCCGGAAGCCACAAAGTTTTAAAACCCTCAAGCCGTTTTTGGCGGATTAAAATATCCTGAATAGTAGCGTTTAGGGCATGCCCCATGTGCAAAGAACCAGTAACATTGGGTGGGGGGAGTAAAATGGTGTAGGGTTTTTTGTGTCTTTTGGGAAGTTTGTCGGGATTGAAAAAGCCGCTCTTTTCCCAAAGGTAATATATTTTACTTTCTATTTTTTTGGGATTATAAGTTTTAGACAATTGTTTCATTATAAGATTATTATATCATCGGCTAAGCCCCAATTTAAAGTTAAAGACCTGAGGATATTTTCAGGTTGGCCTTAGCCTCTATTTTTTTCTTCATTTTCTTTTTGTCTTTTGAGAATCGAAAGAAACCCGCTATTCCCACCATTACCGCATTGTCAGTACAATATTTTGGCGGAGGTATCAATAATTTAACCTTGTTTTTTTCTTCTTTTATTTTTTCCTTAAATTGTTTCCTTAACTCTTTATTAGAAGCCACCCCTCCTCCTAGCGTTATGGTTTTGATTTTATAATTTTGGGCAGCGAAAAAAGTTTTTTTAATTAAAACATCAATTACGGCCTGCTGAATTTCTTTTGCCATTTCTCCAATATAGTCTTTTGATTTCTGTGTTTTGGGAGATTGCCTTTTAAAATGATATAAGACCGCAGTTTTTAAGCCACTGAAACTAAAATCATAATTTTTTTGATGAAGCATCGGTCTGGGTAATTTAATTTGAAATTGCAAATTTGAAATTTTCAATCTAGAGGCTTCATTTTCAATAGCAGGTCCTCCTGGATACCCGAGCCCTAAAATTCTTGCCACCTTATCAAAGCATTCACCGGCTGCATCATCTCGGGTTTCGCCCAGAATTCTGTAATTCTCAAAATTTTTGGCCAAAATCAGCTGAGTATGACCACCTGAAACAAGAAGAAAAATGGCAGGAAAGACTTTTTTGGGTTCTAACTTAGCTGGAGCAAGCCAATTAGCAAAAAAATGAGCCTCAATGTGATTAATCGGCACAAGAGGCAAATTGAATTTTTTGGCTAAGTCTTTGGCAAAATTTATTCCTTTCCAGAGACATGGCTCTAATCCCGGACCCATGGTCACGGCAATTAAATCAATTTTAGTCTGGTCACTAGCAAATTTAGCTTCTTTTAAGGCCTTTTTTAGGACTAGCGGCAGGTTTTTTTGATGCTCTCTCTGGGCTAAAAAAGGATGAACCCCACCATATTTTGCATGGATTTTAACTTGAGAGGAAATAATATTGGATAAAATCTTAAAGTTTGATGAATTGTTTCTTTTAGTCTCGACAAGGGCGATTGCGGTCTCGTCACAACTTGTTTCAACTGCTAAAATAATCATATCTTTACATTTATCACAATTTCAGATAATATAAAAGGGAAATTCAGACTATCTTGTAGATGGCCCCATCGTCTAGTGGCTCGGACAAGTGGCTTTCAATCACTAAACACGGGTTCGATTCCCGTTGGGGCCACCATCTTTCGCTGAAGCTTCAGATGCTAAGCCAAAGCAAAAGTAAAGACATTTAAAGCAGAGACATCCTCCAAGGTTTTATGCGTAGGAGGATTCCCGTTGTGGCCACGTGGAAAAAAATTATCTTGAAATCACTAGAGGTTCTCAAATATACCGCTTGAGAGATCGAGTCCTTTTTAGATTTCTTGAATTTTTACCCGGAGCTTTTTCTTGGTTAACACTATTAATCACCTTTGTTTTGTCTTATTTGGCGCCGATAGTGGTAGCTCTTTTTATAATTATCTTTGATCTTTTTTGGTTAGCCAGAATTTTCTATCTTTCTTTTCATCAAATAGTCAGTTTTAGAAAAATGCAGAAAAACCTTAGAATTGATTGGCTCAAAAAACTCAAAAGCAAAAATCCAGACTCTTGGAAAAACATCTACCATTTAATTATTTTGCCAATGTATAGAGAAGGATTCGAGATAGTGGATAGCACCTGCCAAGCCTTGGAAAAATCCAGTTATCCCAAAGAGAAAATGATAGTTATTCTGGCAATAGAAGAAAGGGCTGGTGAGAAAGCAAGGGAGATTGCTCAACGAATTCAAGAGAAGTGGCAGAAAAGTTTTTTTCGCTTTTTAGTAACCTACCATCCAGAGAAAATAGAAGGAGAAGTAGCTGGTAAGGGTTCAAATGTTGCCTGGGCTCTCAAGCAAGCCCGAGAAAAAATTATTAACCCCTTTTTAATTCCTCACAAAGATATTATTGTTTCCAGTTTTGATATTGATACCCGTCCTTATCCCCAATATTTCGCTTGCTTAACCTGGCACTATTTAAACACCACCCTACCCCTGCAATCAAGCTATCAACCCATTCCTCTTTACAATAATAATATCTGGGAGGCACCGGCTTTTTCTCGAGTAATTTCTACTTCAGGCAGTTTTTGGCAAATGATGCAACAAGAAAGACCAGAGCAGTTGGTAACTTACTCTTCTCACTCTTTTCCTTTTCAGGTTTTCAAAGAAATGGGTTATCCGTCAAATTTGGTTTCTGATGACTCGAGAATTTTTTGGAAAGCTTTTCTTTTCTATAACGGAAATTATAAAGTTACCCCTCTGTATTATCCGGTTTCTATGGATGCGGTTTTGGCTCGAAACCTAATCCAGACAATAATTAATCAATACAAACAACAGAGACGCTGGGCCTGGGGGGTAGAAAATATTCCTTATCTGTTATATGGTTTTTTTAAAAACAAAAAAATTCCTCTTTACGAGAAATTCCGTCATTCAGTAGTTGTTTTAGAGGGTTTTTGGTCTTGGGCAACCTCAGCTTTATTGATTTTCTTTTTAGGTTGGTTACCGCTTGTTTTGGGAGGGCAAGAGTTTAATATTACTTTACTTTCTTATAATTTACCACGACTAACTTCTAACCTAATGAGTCTGGCTATGATTGGTATGATAATCGGAGCTATTATCAGTATGTCAATTTTACCACCTCGTCCCCCTCGTTACGGTAAATGGAAAACGTTTTCTCTAATTTTTCAATGGCTATTTTTACCCCTGACTTTAATCATCTTTGGAGCCCTCCCTGCCCTTGAAGCCCAAACCAGGTTAATGTTGGGGAGACATCTTGGTTTTTGGCCAACCGAGAAAGTCCGTCAATAGAACTATTCTAAATGTACCTTCTCTCTAAAATCTTTCAATCTCTCTTGCAATAAAGGATATTTTTTTAATCCCGGATCCTTGCTTAATAGTTCTTTAGCCGCTCTTCTTGCTCTCTCAACCCAAAAAACATTTTTTAGAGAAGCCATCTGGAGATCAGGAATTCCCCATTGACGGGCACCTGAAAATTCACCCGGCCCCCGAATTTCTAAGTCTTTTTCAGCTAATTTGAAACCGTTTTCAGAAGATATCAGGGCTTTCAATCTAAGCCTTGTTTTTTTAGCTGGAGACTCAGTAAATAAAAAACAAAAAGACCGGTATTTTCCCCTTCCCACTCTTCCTCTAAACTGATGAAGTTGAGCCAAGCCAAACCTTTCTACTCCCTCAATCATCATTACGGTAGCATTGGGAACGTCAATCCCCACCTCAACCACCGAGGTCGCCACCAGAACATTAATTTTACCTGCCTTAAATTCTTGCATGATTTTTTCTTTTTTATCAGATTTCATTCTGCCATGAAGCATTTCTATTCTTAAATCAGGAAAAATATCTTTTGAGAGTTTTTTGTACTCCTCTTTTACTGCCCTGACATCTGCCCAACTTCTGACTTTATTTTGCTCTCTTGCTGAGGCAGGTTCAATTCTGGGACAAATAACAAAAACTTGCCTTCCTGATTTCACCTGTTTTTTTATAAAATTGTAGGCGGTTTTTCTTTCCGAGGGGTTGACTATTCTAGTGATTATCTTTTTTCGACCCTTTGGCATCTCGTCTATTAAGGAAAGGTCCAAGTCCCCATAAACCGTCAGGGCTAAGGTTCGGGGAATGGGGGTGGCTGTCATTGAAAGAAGGTGGGGAATAAGTTTTGGTTGCTGACACAATCTTGCCCTTTGTTCGACTCCAAAGCGATGCTGTTCATCTAAAATTACTAGAGCTAATCCACCGGGTGGGAGACCAAACTTTACTCCCCCTTGGATTAAAGCATGGGTTCCAATTAAAATATCAACCCCCACACCAAAATTTTGGTGGTGGGAGTCAATTTTTCCCTTTAGTTTTTGTAGCAACTTTTTTCGAGAGATATTAGTTGTCCTCCCCCTATAGCAAATTTTATTTTCCTTACCGGTTAAAAGACCAATCTTGACCTTAAAACTTTTGAGCAATTTTGATATTTCTTGAAAATGTTGATTGGCTAAAATTTCGGTTGGAGCCATAAAAGCTACTTGGAAATTTGACTTACAGACATTTAAAGCCGCAATAACAGCCACTATTGTTTTACCAGACCCCACATCTCCTTCTAAAAGCCTATTCATTGGTCGCTCCCTTTCTAAGTCTTTTAAAATTTGCCAGGTAGACTTTTTTTGGGCATTTGTTAATTTAAAGGGTAAGGAATCAACAAATCTTTTAACCACCTCAAGATTTAGGGAAACGCTAATAGCTTTTTCTCTAGCCAGTCTCATTCTTTCTCTTAAAACAACCAAAGAGAGCACAAACAGTTCTTCAAAAGAAAAGCGCTCGGCTGCTTTTTTGGCCAGCTTTCGAGAATCAGGAAAATGAATTTGCCAGAGAGATTTTTTCAGGTCCAAAAGCTTATATTCTTTTTTTATTTCTTCTGGTAGGGGATCTTGAATTTCTTCTCTCAATTGAACCAACAAGGGTTTCAAGATATATCTTAGCCACCTCGAAGAAAGTCTTTCTGTTTCTGGATAAACGGGCACCAGTCTGCCTGTATGAATAAGGTCTCCAGCCTGACTTTTTATTTTTGAAATCTTTTCATAAGCCGGACTTGATAAGTATAAGCCCTCTGGTCTCTGGGCAATCTTACCTGCCAAACAAACAAAATCCCCTGTTTTTAAAACATTTGTTAAATAGGGTTGATTAAACCAAACCACCTTAAGGAGACCCGATGTATCTTTAACTATCGCCCGAGTTAAAATTATTTTCTTTTTCCAGGTCCTGGTGTTTTCTATTTGGGTAATCTCTCCCTTGACGCAAACATTTTCTCCTATTTTTGTTTCTGAAACCGGAATTATATTAGAAAAATCCTCATAGCGATGAGGAAGATGCCAAAGCAAATCTCTAACGGTTTGAATTCCTAATTTTTTAAGCTTTTTCTGGTATTGAACCCCAATCCGGGGAATTTTTTGTACAGGAGTATTTAAATTCACCATTCTTTTTTACCCAATTATAGAAAAAGGAAAATAAAAAAAAGAAAGAGAAAAACCTTGTTTTTCTTTAAAGTGTGCCCCCAGTAGGAATCGAACCTACATCTCAAGTTCCGCAAACTTGTACTCTGTCCGTTGAGCCATGGGGGCGAAATCTTTTTAAATTTATCACAAAATTTATCTAAAAGCAATTATGGTTTTGTTAAGCCACCAACCAATTTCATTTAAAAAGTTTATTGATAAAATTAATAATTGACTTTAGCAATTTTTAAAGTAAAATAGAAATTGTTTGGAGGAGTGCACCGAATGGTAAGGTAGCAGTTTGCTAAACTGTAGCGGTCTAAAAAGCCGCTTGTGGGTTCGAGTCCCACCTCCTCCGCCTGCGCCTCGCCGAAGCTAAAGTTTCGTCGGGCTTCAGCGGACACAGTCCGCAGAAATCCCCTCGACCCCCACTCCAGACACCTTCGGTTTCTGGCGCTCGCTTTGTTCGCTATTTTTCCTTCACCGGGGATTCTAAAAGTTAAAAAGGTGGGATGCCGGAGTGGACGAACGGGCCTGCTTGCCCCGTAGAAAGGCGGAGGGTTGGCTGAGTGGTTTAAAGCGCTGGTCTTGAAAACCAGTTGGGGAGCAATCCCCTCGGAGGTTCAAATCCTCCACCCTCCGCTTTCTTACGGGGTCGAGAAAAACAGGTGTATCCGATGAGGGTACCGAAGGTTCGAATTCTTCTCCCACCGCATCTTAAAACCGGCTTTTTGCCGGTTTTTGACTGAAAATAATTTATCTATCCCCTTGCCACCACCAGTCCAATTACCTCTTTGGCTCCTGCCTTTTTCAAAACTCGAGCACACTCTTCCATTGTGGCACCGGTTGTAAAAACATCATCAATTAATAAAATTTTTTCTTCCTCTATCTCCTCTTTTTTTACCCAAAAGACCCCCAAAACACTTTCTTTTCTTTCGGTCTCTAAGAGTTCAATTTGAGGCGGGGTCTCTTTTATTTTTAATAAGCAATTTGAAATTAGAGGAATTTTTAAAAATTCAGAAACTTCTTTTCCTATTTCTTCTGCCTGATTGAAACCCCGCCACTTTAATCTTTTTTTATAGAGGGGCACCGGAATTAAAATAAACTCAGAAAAATCGGGTTGCTTTTCAATTAACTGAAAATGATTTATGATGAGCAAAGAGAGAGACTTTGATAGTTCTTTCAAAAAGGGTTCATATTTGAAACAATGGATTAATTTTTTCATCAAGGGATTCTGATATGGTGTTGCCCAATATAAATCCTTAAGATTCTTTCCTGAATAAGTTTGGTGGGATTCTAAGATTCCCAGAATATTCTGACAATCTTCACAAAGATAGCTTCCTTCTTTTTGACAACCGAAACAAAACCGAGGAAATAAAAGGTCAAGAAAAAATTTTTTGTTCATGTTATCATATTATATTAAGTACCAGAAAAAGAAAGATTGTAATACTTAGCCATTTTCTTTTAAAATGATATAATAGGAGAAAGCGAAAGTAAAATTATGGTTTTGGAACCCTTTAAAATAATTCCTAAAAGATTCTTGGGGATAGATATCGGGACATCTTCGATTAAGCTTATAGAGCTGTCACGCTGGGGTGAAAGAAAAAAACTGGAAAATTATGGTGAAATAAAGGCCTCTGCGCTTTATAAAGAACCCTTTAGAACATTTGAAAAGAGCACCCTTTCTCTCTCCAATCAAAATATTTCCCGGGCGATAAAAGCCATTCTTGAAGAAGCTAAAATTAAAACTCGCCAAGTGATTTTTTCCATTCCTGACTTCTCTAGCTTCTTTACCAATTTTGAATTACCACCAATGAGTCAAGAAGAATTATCGCAGGCAGTTCTTTACGAGGCTAAAAGGCATGTTCCCGTTCCCTTCGGAGAGGTTGCTCTTGACTGGCAGGTTATTGAAGGTCCCACCAATCAGAAACAAAAAAAATCAAAAATTCTTTTGGTAGCTGTCCCCAACGAAGTCATTCATCAATATCAAACCATAGCTGAAATTTCCAATCTTGAACTCCGAGCCTTAGAGGCCGAGGCGTTTGGTCTTTTACGTTCTTTGGTGGGAGAAGAAATTACCCAACCCCTAGCTCTGGTTGATATCGGAGCCCAGACTACCACCTGCAGCATTGTTGAGAAAAAAATTTTAAAAACATCCCACAGTTTTGATCTTTCGGGAAACGAGTTAACCGAGGTTGTTTCAAAAGGATTAGGTATTGACTATGAAGAAGCAGGGGTCCTGAAAAAGGAATATGGTCTTTTGAGGGAGCAAAGAGGAGAAAATGGAAAGGGAAAAGAAATCAGGGAAATTTTAACACCCCTAATTGATGTAATCTTGAGAGAAATTGAAAGGGTTTGTCAGAGTTTTTCTCAAATCGAAGGAAAAGAGGTTGAGAAAATTATATTAGCTGGCGGAACGGCCCTGCTGCCTGGTTTAAAAGAACATTTTCAAGATTTTTTCAAAAAGGAAATTCAAATCGCTGACCCCTTTTCCAGCATGTTTTACCCCCCGATTTTAGAAAATACTTTAAAACAAATGGGTCCATCTTTTGCTATCGCCGTGGGCATGGCATTGCGAGGACTCGAATAAGTTTATGGCCATAGAAATAATACCCAAACCCCCAGTCAAAATACCTTTTTGGCAAAACTTTCTTTTTTATTTTTCTTTCCTATTACTAATTGCTTCTATTGTCAGTTATTTTGCCTTAGGTCGTTTTATAACCCAAGGGGAAGCTACCCTGTTAGAACTCCAAGATACTTTAACGCGCGAAAGAACTGGTCAAGAAATAGCATTGGAAAATAGGGTGTTTGCCTGTCAGAAAAAAATAGACGATTTTTCTCAACTAATTAAGCAACACCTTTTTCCCTCAAAAGGATTTCTTTTTATTGAAAACCTTTGCCATCCCAGAGTTTGGCTTTCTCAGTTTGGTTTAGAGCTCCCAAGCTATCAACTGGTAATTTCTGGTCAGGCCGATAGTTTTTCTGCTCTCGGTCAACAACTTTTAATTTTTGAAAACAATAGCTCGATTAAAGAAGTCAACCTATCCCAACTTTCGATAGGGAAAGAGGGGGGTGTGGAGTTTATCATTAACCTTTCTTTAGATCCAAGAATATTTCAATGAACCGTTTACTTATCAGCGCCTTTTGTCTTTTTCTATCCCTAATTTTAGGAGTATCTTTCATTTCTCCCAAATATAGCGATTTTAAATTAGTTCAAGGTAAAGTAGAGGAAAAGAAAGTAGAGCTCGAATCTCAAGAAGAATATTTTGCCAGACTTAAAGAGACCTCTGAGAAACTTAAACAATATGAACCCCAACTAGCAATAATTGATACCGCTTTACCTCCAAAACCTTCTTTAACCATCCTTTTTAATTATTTACAGACAGCTGCCTCTCAAAATGGTTTAGTGATAACGGGAATGACCCCAATTAGTACTGTTTCTGCCAAAGATATTAAAGAGACTAGAGTGATTTTCGAGATGACAGGTTCTTATTCTTCTCTTAAGTCTTTTCTTTTTACCCTTGAGAAATCAGCAAGAATCATCGAAACCGAATCTATTTCCTTTTCCACTCCAGAAGAGGGCAGTATTTTTACCTTTAACTTAAGGATAAAAACCCATTCTTATTAAAAGAGATTTATTATATGGCAATTACCTTTTTAGAACAAAGAAAGAGACAAAAATATTTAGTTCCATTTTTAGTTGCCGTGCTTTTGTTGACGGGCTTTCTGCTTTGGCGAGGTTTTTTTACCAAGGAAAGACCCCTACCCCTTTCAGAACTGCCAGAAAGACCAATTAAGCAGGTTGAAATAAACTTTGCAGTCCTAGAGCACCCCTTTCTTAAAGAGCTTCAGCCATTTGAAGAGATACCTGCTTTTACAGGAGAGGTAGGTAGGAAAAATCCTTTTATACCCTATTAAGAGATTATGTTTCTTAGGGCTTTTTTACTCTCTATATTTAATTTAAAGCCATGTCCTTGATTAAAGAACTAGTTAAAAAAGGATTATTAAAAAAGGAAATAGCTACCTCCTTAGAATTTGAAGTTAAAGCAACTGGTAAAAAAGAAGAAGAATTACTTTTAGAAAAACGCTTAGTTAGCGAATCCCTGTTATTTAATCTAAAGGCAGAGAATTTAAAGATACCTCTAAAAGAGATAGAGGCAAGCGAAGCCCCCCTGGAAACATTAGAGCTCATTCCCGAAGAAACAGCCAGACATTACAATATGATACCCCTAACAAAAAAAGACAAGGTCTTAGAGATAGGAATGGTTTATCCAGAAGACTTGAAAGCCCAGGAAGCTCTTAATTTTTTAGCAAGGCAAGGAGGGTTTACCTATAAAGTTTTTCTGATTACACCCAACACCCTCAATAAATTTTTAAAACAATACCGAACCTTAAAAAGAGAGGTGGGAAGAGCTCTTGAGGAATTAGAGACCGAACTGGAAGCAGCAAGAGTTGAAGTTCGACCTAGAACCGTTGCCGAATTTGAGAGATTGGCTGAAGAAGCCCCGATTACTAAAATTGTGGCAGTTATCTTAAGGCACGCCGTAGAAGGAGATGCTTCTGACGTTCACATTGAACCCACCCGAGAAAAGTTAAAAATTAGGTTTAGATTATTGGGTTTTCTTCATTCTTCTATATTTTTACCATTAAGAATTCACCCGGCAGTAGTAGCCCGGGTTAAAATTCTTTCTAATTTAAAAATTGACGAAACCCGAATTCCTCAAGACGGCAGATTTTCAACAAAAATTAACGGTAAAGACGTTGATTTTCGAGTTTCTACCCTTCCCACTACCTTAGGAGAAAAAGTGGCAATTAGGGTTCTTGATCCCGCTGTTGGTCTTAAGAATTTCGAAGAATTAGGGCTTGAGGGAAGAAATTTTAAGATAATGCAAGAAGCAATTCAGAAGCCCTACGGTATGCTTTTGGCTACCGGCCCTACTGGTTGTGGAAAAACAACTACTCTTTATGCAATTTTACGACTTTTAAACAATGAAGGAGTCAATATTGTTACCCTTGAGGATCCGGTAGAGTATTTTATTGAAGGTATCAATCAGTCTCAGGTAAAACCAGAAATCGGTTATAACTTTTCTATCGGTCTTCGCCATATTTTAAGACAGGACCCTGATATTATCATGGTCGGTGAGATTCGAGATTCAGATACCGCTGCTTTAGCTACCCATGCTGCCCTAACTGGTCACGTTGTTTTGTCTACCATCCACACCTCCAATTCCTTGGGGGTAATTCCTAGATTGATTGATTTGGGAGTTCAGCCCTATTTGATTCCTTCGTCCTTAAGCGTTGCCATTGCTCAAAGATTGGTTAGAAGACTCTGTGATTCTTGTAAAAAAGAAAAAAAACCTCCGGAGAAGATTAAAGATTTAATTCTAAAAGAAATAGCAGAGCTTCCCCCAGATATTCAAAGAGATTTTAAAATTCCCAAAACATTAAAAATCTGGGAAGCCCAGGGTTGTAAAGAGTGTGGTAACTCTGGTTTTACTGGCCGTATTGGCTTATTTGAGGTTTTGTCTATGACCGAACAGCTCTCTGAAATAATTTTAAAAGAACCCTCGGAGACAAAAATTTTTCAAGAAGCAAAGCGTCAAGGTATGATTACCATGAAACAAGATGGAATTTTAAAGGTATTAAGTGGGGTTACTACCATAGAAGAGGTGTTGAGGGTTGCTGAAGAAAAATAAATTTTAGTTACCAAAGCAATGAAATTAATTTTACTTGTGGAAGATGACCCTCTTATGGTTGATATCTATATGACCAAACTCAAAGAAGCTGGTTTTTTAGTTGAAGTAGCTTCAAGCGGTAAAGAAGGATTTCAGAAAATACAGAATCTCAAGCCAGACCTTTTAATCCTAGATATTGTTTTACCGGAGGGGTCGGGTCTTGAGCTTCTTGGAAAAATTAAACTATCTCCAGCCCTTCAAAACATTCCGGTAGTTATTCTTTCTAATTTGGGCCAAAGAGCTGAAGTTGAAGAAGGGCTTCGTCTCGGAGCAACAAAATATTTAATTAAAGCCCATTTTACTCCCTCGGAAGTGGTTAAGGAGATAAAAGAAATCTTAAAATAGACCTTTATGACAAACTATAGTAATCAATTAGAAGAACTTCTGGAGTTAACCGTTAAAGAACAGGCCTCTGACCTTCATCTTTCTACGGGACACTCTCCCATCCTCAGAATAGCCGGGCGTTTGGTTCCTCTTCTGAAAAGAGCAAAAATGTCTCCGGAAGAAACCCTGGCTTTGGCGGAAGCCCTTATGACCAAAGACCAGTTTCAGAGATTTCTGGAACAAAAAGAAATTGATTTTTCCTATAATCTTAAAGGTAGAGCTCGATTTAGGGTAAATATATTTTTTCAGAGAGGAGATATCTCTTGTGCCCTTCGCCGAATCCCAGCTGAAATTCCAAACATTGAAGAGCTAAACCTCCCCCCGGTTTTACATGAATTCGCCAAAGCCTCTCAGGGATTTATTTTGGTTACCGGTCCCTCCTCTCATGGAAAATCTACTACTTTAGCTGCTTTAATTGATGAGATAAATCGTACCCGAGCAGTTCACATAATAACAATCGAAGACCCGATTGAATATGTTTTTAAGGACGATAGAGCTATTATTGACCAAAGAGAGGTTTACCAAGATACCCTTTCTTTCGCCCGAGCCCTCCGTTCTACTTTTCGTCAAGACCCGGATGTTATTATGGTGGGAGAAATGAGAGATCCCGAAACCATGGCTACTGCCATTTCGGCAGCTGAAACTGGCCATCTGGTTTTCGCCACTTTACATACTAATTCAGCCGCCCAAACCATTCATCGAGTTGTTGATAGTTTTCCCCCAGAACAACAACAACAGATTAGAGCTCAGGTATCTGGTTCTCTCTTGGGAGTGATTTCCCAAAGATTAATTCCTCGAATTAAAGGTGGATTAATCCCGGCTACCGAGGTCATGATTGCCACTCCGGCGGTGGCTAACTTAATTAGAGAAAACAAAATTCACGAAATACCCTTAGTTATTGAAACTTCAGCCGAAATAGGAATGATATCTTTAAATAGGTCTTTGGCAGAGCTGGTCAAAAGAAAAGAGATTTCTTTAGAGAACGCTCTGAATTACTCACTTTCCCCGGCCGAACTAAAGATGCTTATTCGTTAGTAAATGTTAGATTTATGAAATTTAATTATCAAGCAAGAACTCAAGAAGGACAAATTCAAACTGGAGTGGTTGAGGCTTCCACCAGAGAAGTAGCCATTGCTCTTTTACAAAATCAAGGATTGTTTGTTACTCTTTTGGAAGAAGAAGCTTATGCTCCGGTTTATGCCAGACGAATAACATTTGGTGGAAAAATATCGCGAAAAGATGTGGTTTTATTTTCTCGGCAACTCTCAATAATGTTTAAATCTAAAATTCCTCTTGTAGAAACTCTAAGAATACTCGCTGCCCAGACTCAAACCTATGTGTTTAAAGAAAAAATTATAGAAATATCCGAAGAAATAGAGGGAGGAACCTCCTTTTCAGTAGCCCTAAGTCGTTATCCTAAAATTTTCTCCTCTTTTTATATCGCAATGGTCAGGGCAGGCGAAGCTTCGGGTAAACTTTCCGAAGCCCTCGGATATCTAGCAGAACACCTGGAAAGAGATTACCATTTAAAAAATAAATTAAGAGGAGCAATGGTTTATCCTGCCTTGATTTTCTTTTTCGTGTTAATGGTTCTTATTTTAATGATTTTCTTTGTTTTTCCTCGTTTTGTGGAAGTTCTGGAAGAAACCGGAGCAGAACTACCCGTTGTAACCTTAATGATATTGGGTCTGGCTGATTCATTAAAGAAATGGGGGGTCTTTTTAATTGTAATTACTGTTGGGCTGATAATTTTTATTGTTAGATACTACCAAACACCAGGGGGAAAGAAGTTTTTCGATGGCGCTTTCCTTAAGATACCGGTCATTAATAATTTTTTAAAAATGCTCTATCTTTCTCGGTTTGCCGAGAACCTTTCTACTTTAATTTCAGGAGGCTTACCAATTGCTCAGGCTCTTGAGATTGCTTCCGATATTGTTGGAAACGCTGTTTATGAAGAAATTATTCTTGATGCCAGAGACGGGGTAAGAAGAGGGGAACCGATTTCTTATCGTCTTAGTCAATCACCAGAAGTTTTCCCCCCTTTATTTTATCAAATGACCCTGGTGGGTGAAAAAACCGGAACCCTGGATAAAACCCTAATTAGCGTAGTGGACTTCTATAATCAAGAAACCGACAGGGCAATTGACGGCTTATTAAGCATTGTGGAGCCTGTCTTGATTATGTTTTTGGGTCTTATTGTTGGGGGTTTGATGATTTCGGTCCTAATGCCCCTCTACCGACTTACTACTTTCTAAAACCCCCTGATTGAGAATTTGTTCTTTGGCCCCCTTTTATTAACAGCACAATTAGTATTCTAATGAGAAATTTTAAAAATCTTTTTCAGAACGATTGGCAGAAAAGCAGAAAGAAAACAGCCTTTACTTTAATTGAGCTTTTGGTTGTAATTACCATTATCGGGACCCTCTCAACAATGGTTTTGGTTTCTTTAGGAGAAGCAAGAGCAAAGGCTCGGGATGCCAGAAGGGAAGCTGATATCCGTCAAATTGTTTTAGCCATGGAAATGGAGTTTTCAGACATAGAAAGATATTTTCAGGGCGCAGAAACACCCCACAGGATTCCCTGTCAAAATCCGCCGAATTGTGAGATTCCAGGAGATGGAAGATATTTAGATCCGGTTCCCAGAGACCCCAAGGAAGGAAAGTATCATTGGAGAGACAATAGTCCAGGTGCTTATTTTACTACTTATTGTAACGAAGGACACTACTGCATTTATGCCATTCTTGAGTCTAAAACCGGAGGAAAAAATTGGTGGTTTGCAGGTTCAGAAAAAGGTGCTATAAAATTAGATATAGAGCCAGGAAGCGGAGGTAAGTGTTGTTGGTAGAAAGTTTAAGATGTGGAAAAAGAGATTGAAAAGAATAATTTAGAGGTATATAATTAACCTGAGTTCTGAATAAGCAAATTTACAATAATAAAAGGTCGATTTTAGTAAATCAATAAAGGACAATTTATACTTATGGAATTTTTAATTAAGGGGAAAAGAGGTTTTACCTTGATTGAGTTGCTGGTGGTAATTGCCATTATTGGAATGTTGGCTTCAATTGTTTTGGTTTCTTTGGGGGGCGCCAGATCGAGAGCTCGAGATGCTCGGCGTCAGGCTGATTTAAGACAGGCAATTACTGCTCAGGAAATGGTAATGAGCGATGACGAGGTATATTTTACAGCTGCTGCTCAAGATGGGATACCAGCGATTACAAACAAAGCTACTCCTCCTGTAGTATATTTCCCAGCTACTAATGACCCGCAGGGTTCCGATAACCCTTATAAGTGGTTAAATAATGGTGCCGGACATGGCACGGGTTGTACTGATGGTACTTTTTTCTGTGTCTATGCTGACCTTGAAAATGGAGACTACTTTGCTGCTTCAGAAGCAGGGACCAGAGAAGTAACTGCGTTACCCGCCTACGGTGCTGCAGATTGCGTTTGCTTCTAAAAAGAGTAGACTCGAAAAGCTTCTCAAGCTTGCTCAATGTTGAGCAAGGAGAATGTTTAGTATTTTAGAATTGACCAATCATTAATTGGCGGGTTTTTCCCGCCAATTTTTGTTTATATAATTTTTCTTAAACTAAAACAATTCAAAATTGAGTTTCGGTCTCAAAGAAGGTAAAATAAGAATAATGTTAAGCGCTTTTTATTTAATATTTTTTTTCTTTGGCTTGGCTGCCGGTTCTTTTTTAAATTGTATTATCTATCGTTTAGAGATCAAATCAAGTTTTTTGAGAGGGCGTTCTTTTTGTCCTCACTGCAAACACATTTTAAGTTGGCAAGATTTAATTCCCGTTTTTAGCTTTCTAATTTTAAAAGGTAAATGCAGCTATTGTGATAAAAAAATCAGTTGGCAATACCCCCTGGTTGAATTAGCTACTGGAATTTTGTTCGTACTGGTAATTAATAATCAATATCCCATTTTAAATTTTCAAAGTTTATTGTTTACTGTTTACCGTTTGCTGATTTCTTGTTTCCTGATAATTATTTTTATTTATGATCTTAAACATTACATTATTCCCGATAAAGTAATTTACCCTGCCATCGTGATGGCAATTGTGTGGTTGGGATTAAATAGTATCTTCTTTAACTCCCATCCTAAATCCTATCTCCTAAATTCTATATCCTCTGCCCTGGGGGCAGCGCTATTTTTCTGGGCTATTGTTCTTGTTTCGAAAGGGAAATGGATGGGTCTTGGCGATATTAAATTAGCTTTTTTAATGGGTCTTTTTTTGGGATTTCCCGAAATTTTAGTTGCTTTATTTGGAGGTTTTTTAATAGGAGCTATAATAGGATTAGGGTTGGTGGCAACCAAAAAAAAGACCCTTGAATCAGAAGTGCCCTTTGCTCCTTTTCTGGTTGCGGGCACTTTTATTGCCACCCTCTGGGGAGAAAGCCTAATTAGTTGGTATTTAAGTCTATTTCTATTTTATTAAAATTGTGAAAAAAGATGGTTTTACATTAACCGAACTCCTGGTAATTACTACTATAATCTCTTTAATGTCCATTTTGGTTTTAGCTAATTACCGGGCCGGAGAGAGACAATTTTCCCTTGTTTCCTCCTCTCACAAATTAGCCCAGGACTTGAGAAGAAGTCAAGAAAAGACCATGTCCATGCGTCAATTCAACTGTCCAGCAGGAAAACTTAAAGGATATGGAATAAGATTTCAACAGGGTAACGAATCTTACCATTTAAATGCGAGATGCGACATCGATGGAGTTTTTCAGGATTCTTCTCTCGAAGAAGTTCTTTTGGAACCAGGGGTTCTAATTAAAGAGATAAAGAGAGATGCTGTTCAAGTTAGCGCTCTTGATGTCTTTTTTTATCCTCCCGATCCCCAAACAGACCTTGAAGGAGGAAACCAGATTACTATCACCCTTTGTTTAGAAGAAGATATCCAAATCACCAAAACCATTTCGGTCAATAAATCTGGCTTAATTTCCCTGGAATAAAAATATGAGAAAAAACAACAGCCATACAGGCTTTACAATGATGGAGGTTTTAGCCGCTATTTTTGTTATCACTACCGGCATATTGGGAGTTTTTTCTTTGGTTCAACAAGTTATTTCCCTTACTACTATTTCTTCTTCTCGATTGGTGGCAACCTATCTTACCCAAGAAGGCCTGGAAATTGTTAGAAATATAAGAGATACTAATTGGCTTCAGGCCAGAAGCGCTACCACCACCTGGGAGGATGGACTACCTCTCGGAGACTGGGAAGCAGATTACACAACAGTGACTTTTTCTAACACCTTCTATTTTGAAAATTGTAGTGATTTTGGCCATAATTGCGATACATACGATGGCGATTTCCTTAAAATTAATGGAGGATTTTATAATTATTCTTCTGGTATTAATACAAAATATAAAAGGAAAATTACCATTGCCCGAGGATCTCGCATTGAGATATTAAATATTTCTGTTGAGGTTAGTTGGGAAGAAAGAGGAAGGACCCATAAAGTTACTACCACGGGAGAACTTTATAATTGGCACTAACTCACTCACACAATATAAATTATAAAAAAATGAAAAGAGAGATTAATAGAATAAAAAATAAGGGTTTTACCCTTCCTGAATTGCTGACAGGTTTAGCTATTTTCTCTTTGGTTATTGGAGCAGCTTCTGGAGTCTTTGTTTCTGCCATTAGAGGACAAAGAAAATCAATGGCTTACCAAGAGCTTTTAGACCAAACAAGCTATCTGACCGAATATATAAGCAGAGCTTTAAGAATGGCAAAAAAAGATCTCTCAGGAGATTGTATTTCCCAGAAAACAAACTATGAAAACCCCAGTGGAGATTCTTCAAGAATTAGATTTCTTGACTACTCAGTTAGATGTCACGAGTTCTTAAAAGATGGAGATGTTTTAAAAGAGAGGAGGTCAACCGATGAAAGCGCTCTTTCACTCGGTGAACCCATATCTTTAACTGGGACAGGCCTGAAAGTAGAATCGGTAATGTTTTATCTTTTAGGTCAATCTCAAACCGATAACCTTCAACCCAAAGTAACCCTCTTTTTAAAAATGAAAAGTCTTGGGGAGAAACCAGAACAACAACCCGAAATTAAGCTTCAAACAACAATTTCTCAGAGAAATTTAGATATTGAACAATGAAAAATAAAAATTTAAATTCTCAAAAAGAGACCCAGGGAGTTTCTCTTTATATCGCCTTCATGATAATGTCTGTTTTGCTGGTTATTGCTTTTGGCATGAGTACAATTTTATTGAGTCAAATGAAAATGATAAAAGGGATGGGAGATTCGGTCATTGCTTTTTACGCTGCTGATACTGGCATAGAAAGAGCGTTATATGAAGACGCTACCCCCCCTCAAACTTTTCCTGGTTCTTTGGACGGCGCTTCCTATATTGCATCGGTGATTTCTCCGGGAAGTGAGGGCTGTTCTTCCAATGTTAACTATTGTATTAAGTCAGTCGGAATTTATAAAGAAACCAGAAGAGCGGTTCAGGTTAATAGATAAAATGAACAAAGAAGAAACCAGAAAAAGAATAGAAAAATTAAAAAAGGTGATAAATTATCACCGCTATTTGTATCATGTTTTGAATAAACAAGAAATTTCCGAAGATGCTTTAGACTCTTTGAAACACGAACTTTATAAATTAGAAAAACAATTTCCAGAATTTATAACGCCTGATTCCCCAACCCAGAGAGTAGCTGGAAAGCCCCTCGAGGGATTTGAAAAGGTCAGGCACGAAACCCCCATGCTTTCTATTGAAGATATTTTTTCGGAAGAGGAACTCAAAGAATGGATAACTTACCTTAAGAAATTAGAACCTCAGGTTCGTTTTAATTTTTTTGCCGAGTTAAAAGTTGATGGCTTTGCTATCTCTTTAGTTTACAAAGATGGAATTCTCACAGTGGGTTCTACTCGAGGCAATGGAGAAGCAGGTGAGAATGTTACTCAAAACCTCAAGACAATAGAATCAATTCCTTTGAATTTAGCCCAACATCGCAAGATTCCAAACAGAGAAATAGAAAAAAAACTAAAAAGATCGATTAAGAAAGGAAAAATCGAGATTAGAGGCGAGGTTTTTATGGAAAAAAATAAATTTGAAAAATTAAACAAAGAATTAAAAAAAAGAGGTGAAAAGACTTATTCAAATCCGAGAAATTTAGCTGCGGGTTCCATTAGGCAACTGGACCCCAAATTAGCAGCTGCCAGACCCTTAGATTTTTTAGCTTATGATATCGTTACTAATGTGGGTCAAAAAAACCATTTTGAAGAACACCAAATTTTACCGGCCTTAGGATTTAAAACAAATAAGGGTAAAGAGTGTAAATCCTTGGAAGAAATTATAGAATTTTGGAAAGAAATTAATAAAAAAAGAAACTCTTTCCCCTTTCAGATTGATGGCATTGTAGTAAATGTTAATCAAAATAAAGCCTTCGCAAGATTGGGAGTGGTTGGAAAAAGCCCCCGTGGAGTTAGAGCTTTTAAATTTTCACCAAAGCAAGTAACTACCAGAATTAAAGACGTAAAATTACAAGTAGGGAGAACAGGAGCAATTACTCCGGTTGCTGTTTTGGAACCAGTGGAAGTGGGGGGAGTAACCATTTCCCGAGCTACCCTCCATAATGAAGATGAAATAAGAAGGTTGGGAGTAAAAATTGGAGACACGGTCATTATTGGCAGAGCAGGAGATGTTATTCCCGACATTATTAAAGTTCTGACAGAATTAAGAACCGGCAAGGAAAAGGGTTTTGAGATGCCAAAGAAATGTCCGGTTTGTGGTACAAAACTTATCAAGCGAAAGGAAGAGGTTGTCTGGCGATGTACGAATCCTAAGTGTTTAGCTCGTCAGAGAAAATATTTTTACCACTTTATCTCAAAAGGCACCTTTGATATTGAAGGAATAGGTCCCAAAATAATTGACCGATTAATTGAGGGGGGCTTAATTTCAGATCCAGCTGACCTATTTGAGTTAAAAGAGAAAGACATTGCTCCCTTAGAAAGATTTGCCGAAAAATCAGCTAAAAATTTAATCGAAGCTATTCAGTCAAAAAAGAAAATTGCTTTACCTCGTTTTATTTTTGCCTTAGGTATTAGAAATGTTGGCGCAGAAACTGCTCAGGATTTAGCTGATTATTTTGGTTCTCTTGAAGGCCTAAAAAAAGCTACCCTCCAAAATTTAGAAAAAATAAGAAATATCGGACCCATCGTAGCTCAATCAATTTATGATTTTTTTCAAGATAAAGGCCATCTGGCCTTTATAGGAAAACTCAAAAAAGTTGGGGTTCAAATAATTACAGAAACAAAATTCAAACATCAACCTCTTAAAGGAAAAATTTTTGTTTTAACCGGAACTTTAGAACTAATGACCAGAAAAGAGGCAAAAGAAAACATTCGCTTTTTAGGAGGTGAGGTTTCTGAATCAGTCTCCAAAAAAACAAATTATGTTGTGTTTGGTCAAAATCCAGGTTCCAAATTAGAGGAAGCTAAAAAACTAGGTATAGAAACAATTGATGAGAGAGAATTTCTTGCAATATTGAAGAAAAAACAATGAAATCATTAATACTCCATTTCCAAAATTTAGATTGGATTTTAATTGTTTCAGTTCTACTTTTGGTTAGTATCGGACTTTTGTCAATTTACAGCTCTTCTCTTTCGGGGGGGGATTTTTTTAATTTTAAAAAACAAATTTTATTTTTTGTGGTGGGTTTATTTCTTATGTTGTTTTTTAGTTTTTTTGATTGGCGAGTTTTGAGAGAAGACCCCTACTTAATTCTATTTCTCTATTTTCTCTGTTGCCTTTCCCTAGCGGGCTTGTTTTGGTTTGCTCCCGAAATTAGAGGAATAAGGTCTTGGTATAAGATAGGTTCTCTTTCCGTCGATCCAATAGAATTTACCAAGATTACTCTGATTATTCTATTAGCTAAATTTTTTTCCATGCGCCATGTTGAAATGTATCAAATTCAGCATGTTCTGTTTTCTGGTTTTTATATTCTGATTCCCGTATTTTTAATTTTTCTTCAACCCGACATGGGTTCGGTTCTAATTTTACTTGCTCTCTGGGTGGGAATTTTAATTATATCTGGTATAAGGCTTCGTCATTTTCTAATTTTGGTTTTCTTGTTTTTGCTAATTTTCATTCTGGGCTGGTCAACTCTTTTAAAAGATTATCAGAAAGAAAGAATCCTAAGCTTTATTTTACCCCAGATTGAACCCCTTGGAGCGGGCTGGAGTCAGGCTCAAGCCCAGATTGCTATTGGTTCGGGCGGCCTTTGGGGACAAGGATTTGGACAGGGTTCCCAAACCCAATTGGGATTTCTTCCCGAATCTCAAACTGATTTTATTTTCGCTGCTATTGCCGAAGAGCTTGGGTTAATGGGGATAACCCTCCTTCTTTTTTTATTTTCGATATTACTTTGGCGAATAATAAAAATTGCCCTAAAAGCCCAAACAAATTTCCCCCGGCTTTTCGCTACCGGCTTCTCTCTTGTTTTGATTTCTCAAATTTTTATTCATATTGGCATGAACCTAGGAATGTTGCCAATTGTCGGTATCCCATTACCACTAATAAGTTACGGTGGTTCTAGCCTTCTTGCTACCCTTATTGGTTTGGGTATACTCCAGAGCATGGCAACAAATTAGGTAAAAATACGTAAACCCTAAAGACTTGACAATTTTTTCAAAAAGATTAAAATGGAAAAATATATAAATCTATACTGTCTCTTTTCTTGAGAACTCTCTGGAAATTTTTCCATCGGAAAACTAAATAAAAGAATTTTACCCTAACCATAATTTAGGGTCTTTTTTGGCTTTAATGATGCAGAAAATAAAGGTTAAACATTTTGGTAAAACCAAACCACTCCTCTCCTTACCCTATTTATTAACCTTGCAGACAGAAAGCTGGAAGGGGTTTTGGAAAAAGGATTTAAAAGAGCTTTTCCAAGAAGTTTCTCCCATTAGAGATTATACCGGGAAGAAATTAGAGCTCTGGTTTTTGGATTACCAACTGGGTGAACCAAATTACAAGTCAGACCTTGAGGCAAAATTAAATAATGATTCCTATGAAGTTCCCCTTAGGGTGCGAGTAAAGCTGGTTAATCTTAAAACCAAAGAAATTAAAGAACAGGAGGTTTTTTTAACTAGTTTTCCCCTAATGACCGAAAGGGGAACTTTTATTGTTAATGGGGTAGAAAGGGTGGTGATTTCTCAGATAATTCGTTCGCCTGGAGCTTTCTTTACTGCTCAGCAAATAAGAGGCAAACAATATTTTGGCTCTAAAATTGTTCCCAATCGAGGTGCTTGGTTAGAGTTTGAAACCGACCCATCGGGAGTTATCGGAGTGAAAATCAATAGAAGAAGAAAGGTTTCAGCTACTACTCTTTTGCGCGCTCTCGGGGTTGATGGCGATGGGCAAATTAAAAATTTTTTTAAAGACGCTGATAAAGGCGAAATAAAATATATCGAAGAAACCCTTAAACGAGACCCCAGTCACAATCAGACGGAAGCTCTTATTGAGATTTACCAGAGATTAAGACCAGGGGATCGGGCTACCACAGATACAGCTCGAGAATTAATCGAAAGTATGTTTTTTAACTTTCGGAGATATGATCTTTCAGAGGTAGGCAGATGGAGAATGTGGCAGCGTCTACCGGGTCTTTCTCAAAAGAAAGAAATTACCCCGGAAGATAGAGTATTGAAGCCCAATGATGTAATTGAGGTTATAAGAGAGATAATTAGACTTAACAACGATCCCGAAGGAAAACCCGATCAAATTGACCATTTAGGTAATCGAAGATTAAGAACCCTATCTGAACTTTTAAAAAATAGATTAAGGGTGGGTTTGATGAGAATGGAGAGGATAATTAAAGACAGGATGTCTACTTTAGATATTTATACCGCTACTCCCATCCAAATCATTAATCCCCGACCCTTTATGGCTATAGTTAAACAGTTTTTCACCTCTTCCCAGCTTTCCCAGTTTATGGATAATGAAAATCCTTTAGCCGAATTAGAACACAAAAGGAGAATATCAGCCACTGGACCAGGAGGGTTAACTAGAGAAAGAGCAGGTTTTGAAGTAAGAGATGTTCAGCCCTCTCACTATGGAAGAATTTGCCCCATTCAAACTCCCGAGGGGCCCAACATTGGTTTGGTTGGTCATTTAGCGAGCTATGCCAAAATTAATCCTTATGGTTTTTTGGAAACTCCCTACTTTAAGGTCAAAGAAGGAAAATTGACCCCAGAACTTCAATACCTTAATGCTTACGAAGAAGAAAAATATAACATTGCTTCAGGCTCTATTCCTCTTGGTGAGAGAGGCAAGATTGTATCTCGCCAGGTGGAAGCCCGATTAAAAGGCGAACCCGGGCTGGTTGATAGAAATAAAATTGATTTTATTGATGTTTCTCCAGAGCAACCAATTTCCATTGCTACCTCCTGCATTCCTTTTTTACAAAACGATGATGCCAACAGAGCTCTGATGGGCTCTAATATGCAAAGACAAGCCGTTCCCTTAATTAATCCCGAAGCCCCCTTGGTCATGACCGGGATAGAAGAAAGAGTGGCAAAAGATTCAGGACAAGTGGTGGTAGCGGAGGAAGATGGAAAAGTGGTAGAGGTAGATGCAAATCAGATTAAGGTTAAACACTCAAAGAAAGAGAAAATTTATAGCCTCGGCAATTTTATTAGAACCAATCAGTATACCTGTTTTCATCAACGACCCTTAGTACAAAAAGGTCAGAAAGTGAAAAAAGGAGATGTTTTAGCCGATGGAGGAGCAATCGACCGAGGTCACTTAGCCTTAGGAAAAAATATTTTGGTAGCTTTTATGTCCTGGAGGGGAGGGAATTTTGAAGATGCAATTATTATTTCTGAGAGATTGGTAAAAGATGATATTTACACCTCAATTTATATTGAAAGCTTTGGTTGCGATGTTAGAGAAACAAAATTGGGGCCTGAAGTAACCACCCCCGATATACCCAATGTTTCTGAAGAAAAACTAAAAAATTTAGATGAAGAAGGCATTATTAGAATAGGAGCTGAGGTTGGGCCAAACGATATTCTGGTTGGTAAAATTTCTCCCAAAGGAAAAGAGGAACTCACCGCGGAAGAAAGATTGCTGAGGGCAATTTTTGGCGAGAAAGCTAAGGAGGTAAAAGACACCTCTCTTTTAATGGAGCATGGTAAACGAGGTAGGGTGGTGGGAGTAAAGATTTTTTCTCGGGAAATGGGTCATAAATTAGACCCCGGCGTTATAAAAAGGATTGAAGTAGAGGTTGCTGAACTTAGAAAAATTCAAGTTGGCGACAAATTATCTGGCCGCCATGGAAATAAAGGAGTAATTTCTATGATTTTACCCCAGGAGGAAATGCCTTTTATGGCAGATGGTACCCCTGTCGATATAATTTTAAATCCCCTAAGCGTGGCTTCTAGGATGAACCTTGGTCAAATTTTAGAGACCCATCTTGGTTGGGCAGCTAAGGAACAGGGATATTATGCTGTATCACCGGCTCTTTCCGGAGCCACCGAAGAAGACATTAAGGCTGAACTGCGAGCAGCCGGGCTGCCAGAGGAAGGAAAAGTAATTTTATACGACGGCAGAACAGGTTCGTCTTTTAAAGAAAAAATTACGGTGGGTTTTATTTATATGATGAAACTAATTCATATGGTGGAAGATAAAATTCATATGAGAGCTATCGGACCTTATTCTTTAATTACCCAACAACCCTTGGGAGGAAAATCTCAATTTGGAGGTCAGAGATTCGGAGAAATGGAGGTCTGGGCTCTTGAGGGTTATGGAGCAGCTCATACCCTTCAGGAAATGTTAACTATAAAATCAGATGATATTGCTGGCCGAGCAGCTACTTATGAGTCTATTTTAAAAGGCGAGAAAATAAAACCACCTAATTTACCCGCCTCCTTTAATTTGTTGGTGAAAGAATTAAAGTCTCTTGGTATTGACGTAGAAATAAGAGAAAAACCTAAAGAAGAAGAAACTAAATAAAATGAGAGTTCAAGAATTAGAATCAATACGGATTCGTTTGGCCTCGCCTGAGGATATTTTGAACTGGTCTCATGGCGAGGTTATTAAGCCCGAAACCATTAATTACCGAACCCATAGGGCAGAAAAAGACGGTCTCTTTTGTCAAAAAATTTTTGGACCAGAGTCAGACTATAAATGTTATTGTGGTAAATATAAAGGAATTCGCTACAAAGGGATAGTTTGCGATAGGTGTGGAGTAGAAATAACCAAGGCTTCGGTAAGAAGGGAAAGAATGGGGCATATTAAATTAGCCACTCCGGTTTCTCATATTTGGTTCTTACGAGGAGTACCCTCCAGAATGGGAATGGTTTTGGACGTGCCCGGCTTTCAGTTAGAGAGGGTGGTTTATTTTATTGCCTATATCGTGACCGATGTTAATCAGGAGGCTAAGAAGAATACTCTTGAAGAGATTGAGAAAGAATATCGACAGAAAGTTAAAGCCCAAAAAGCCAAATTGAAGGACCAAAAAAAGAAATTAAAAAAAGCTTTGGGAGAATTAAAGATGGCGCGAGATAGAGCTCGAGAAGAACTTTTGAGTCTAGAGCCCCTAAAGATTCTGTCTGAAATTGATTATCAAGACTTTTCTCTAAAATATGGAGAAGTGTTTACGGCTGGTACCGGCGCTGAGACCATGAGAAAAATTTTTGAGAAAATTGAGCTTAGTAAAGAAATTTCCAAATCAAAGAGACAGATATTAAAAACCACCTCCCGCCAAAGACGAAAGAAAATTCTTAGAAGGCTCAGACTTTTTCAGGGAATGGAGGCAGCTGGAGTAAGGCCAGAATGGATGTTTTTAACTGTTATTCCTATTTTACCTCCCGACCTTAGGCCGATCGTTCGCTTAGACGGAGGGAGGTATGCCTCTTCTGACCTTAATGATCTTTACCGTCGAGTTATTAACAGAAATAATCGCTTAAAATACTTATTAGAAATTGCAGCTCCCGAGGTTATTATTCGAAATGAAAAAAGAATGTTGCAAGAAGCAGTAGATGCTTTAATTGATAATGAAATGCGAACCGGTACAACAACTCGAGCCACCACCGGCGGCCGTCGTCTTTTGAGGTCGTTAGCAGATATGCTAAAGGGGAAAAGGGGTAGGTTCCGTCAAAATCTTTTAGGAAAGAGAGTTGATTATTCTGGTCGATCAGTAATTGTCGTAGGGCCTGAACTCAAATTGAACCAGGTGGGTATACCTAAAAAAATGGCTCTCGAGCTTTTTAAACCCTTTGTTATTAAGAAAATTTTAGACAAAGAATTAGCCTATAACGTAAGAGGAGCATCCCGCTTAATTGAGACAGAAACCGACGAGGTTTGGGCCAATTTAGAAGAAGTGGTCAAAGAAAAATTGGTTATAATAAATAGAGCCCCAACCCTTCATAGATTGGGGATTCAGGCTTTCTACCCGATTTTAATTGAAGGAGAGGCAATTAAAATTCATCCCTTGGTTTGTAAGGCTTTTAATGCTGATTTTGATGGAGACCAGATGGCAGTTCACTTACCCCTGACCAGCGAAGCCCAAAAAGAAGCTGAAGAGATAATGTTAGTCGCCCAAAACCTTCTGAAACCGGCTACTGGTATACCCCTTGATATTCCAAGTCAGGATATTGTTTTGGGATTGTATTGGTTGACTAAAATTATTGAAGGAGGGAGGGGCGAGGGTAAGTTTTTTAGCTCACCAGAAGAGGCTATCCTGGTATATGAGTTGGGCTATTTAGATCTCAGGACTAAAATTCGGGTTAAAATAGAAAAAAATTATCTTGAAACTTCTTTAGGAAGGATTTTGTTTAATGAAGCCCTACCACCTGATTTTTCTTTTCAGAACGAGCATTTCAATTCTAAAAAAATTGAAAAACTTATGGGTCAAATTGTTAGAAAATACGAGAGAGAAATAGTCGTAGCAACTTTAGATAAAATGAAAACCTTAGGATTTGATTATTCCACTCTTTCCGGTGTTTCCTGGGGAATGGACGATTTAATTGTTCCAAAAGAAAAACCGCGAATAATTGCCAAAGCTGAAAAAGAGGTAGGACAGATTAAAGAGCACTTTAGGAAAGGTTTGCTTTCTAAAGAAGAGAGAACTAGTAAGATTATTGAAATTTGGCAGCGAGCCAAAACAGAGATTGAAAAAGAAGTTCATAAAACCCTACCCCCCTCAGGGTCTGTTTTCCAAATTGTTGATTCAGGTGCCCGTGGTTCTTGGACTCAGCCCGTTCAAATGACTGGAATGAAGGGGTTAGTTATTAATCCTGCAGGCCAAATTATTGAGTTGCCCGTGAAAAGCTCTTACAAAGAAGGTTTTGATGTTTTGGAGTATTTTATTTCTACCCACGGAGCCCGGAAAGGAACCGCAGACACTGCCCTGAGAACTTCAACAGCAGGCTACTTAACCCGAAGACTTGTTGATGTCGCTCACGAAGTAGTGGTGACAGAAAAAGACTGTAAAGATAGGGAGGGTATTACGGTTTTAAGAAAAGACGCGAACGGCATCGGCCAAAATTTCCTTTTTAAAATTGTAGGAAAATCTGTTCTTAAAGATATTAAGATTCCCGGTGGAAAAACTATTGTTAAAAAAGATGAAATTATTGATTGGGAAAAAGGAGAGGAAATTGTTGGAGCCAACATTGAAGAAGTGAAGATTCGTTCTCCCATGAGCTGTAAAACAGTTAGAGGGGTTTGTCAAAAATGTTATGGTTGGGACCTGGGAAACAATGAACTTGTTAGATTAGGAGAGGCCGTGGGAATTGTAGCTGCCCAGGCAATTGGAGAACCAGGAACCCAGTTGACGATGAGAACTTTTCATACGGGCGGAGTAGCTGGAGGCGGCGATATTACTTTTGGTCTTCCAAGAGTTCAAGAGATTTTTGAGGCCAGAACTCCTAAAGGAAAGGCTGAAGTTTCTACGGTAGAAGGAAAAATATTGGAAATTACTCCCGACAGAATAATCAGAATTCAATCCCAGACCCAGTCCAAGGAAAATCCTAAGAGAACCAAAAAATCTCTTCCGGTACTCGAATATAAAGCCCCCCTTCAAAGGGCAATTTGGGTTCAACAAGGTCAAAAAGTCATTAAGGGTCAACAACTTTTTGAAGGAAGTGTAGATTTAAAGAAGCTATTTAAATTGGCCGGTAAAGAAGCTGTCTGGCGTTACGTTATTAACGAAATTCAAAAAATCTATGTTTCCCAGGGAGCTATTATTCACGACAAACACATTGAGGTTATTGTTCGTCAGATGTTTTCTCGATTAAGAATCAAAGACCCGGGAGATAGTCTTTTGACCCCTGGTCAGATTATTGAAAAAGCCAGATTTTTAAAAGAAAATGCCCAGCTTAAAAAAGGAAAAAAGCAACCAATTAAAATCTCTTCGGTTTTGCTGGGTATTTCTCGGGTAGCCCTTACCACAGATAGCTTTTTATCTGCTGCTTCTTTCCAGGAAACCTCGCGAGTGTTAATTAAGGCCTCTCTTGAGGGAAAGGAAGACAAACTCCTTGGTTTAAAAGAAAACGTCATAATCGGTAAACTTATACCCGCCGGAACCGGTTTTGAAAAGTAATAAATCTTCAGACAAATTGTCTCAGAGAGACAAGATGTTATATTGCTTGGGAAGCTACCTCAAAGGACCGCAAAAATTCCCACCGAGAATTTTTACTTAGTCCTCGCTCGCTCTTCGTCCCTCTGGGCGAAACCTTGGCCGCTCGCTCCGGATGTCCTTTTCGGCACTTCCCTCGCTTTAACTTAATGCTTTATTATAAAGCTTTTCTCCCGATAACTACTCCCAAATTTACTCCATTTATTATAAATCGGTAAACTTATACCCGCCGGAACCGGCTTTGAAAAGTAATAAATCTTCAGACAGATTGTCTTAGAGAGACAAGATGTTATATTGCTCGGGAAATTGCTTCAAAGGATTAGCGTAAAGTAAAAAGATTAAAATCTGGCTTTGCGCTTTTGATTTTTCAGTCTAATTTATGTTAAAATAAAAAGGTATGGCCAGAAAAAAACGGAATCGAAAATCAAAAAAAACAAACCAAAAAACGAAAAAATCCAACCTTTTTATATTACCCCAAAGAGTAAAAAAATTAATTGGCGGAGTAATGACTTTTTTGATAGCCATTATCGTTATTCTTTCTTTTTTTGGAAAAGCAGGGATGGTAGGAGAAAAATTTATGAAACTATCCCTTTTGTTAATTGGAAGCACCATTTACGCGCTTCCTTTATTTTTAGCTCTGGCCGGAGCAGTATTTTTAAATACCCAACAGAGAAAGTTTTTGGGCCCTGTGATTTTTGCGATTCTAATTTTAACCCTGGGCATTTCAGGCATTTTTTCTTTATTAAATCAAGACCCGCAAAAAGGAGGATTTCTTGGATATATTTTTTCTTTACCCCTTCTTGGGCTTTTTGGTCTTTTGGTAACTAAAATTATATTTTTCACCCTGGTTATTGTCGGTATTTTAATTTTTTGGCAACTTTTAGTACCCTCTCCTTCATTAGATAGAGAAAAAGAAGAGAAAACATCGGTGCTGACTAGGGTATTTGGTAGAGCAAAACGCGTTCCCAAATTTGAGGTTAAAGAGGTTCCTCCCCTGCCCTCAGAAAAAGTCCCAGAATTCAAACCCAAAGCTCCTCCTTTAGAGCTTAAGATTAATAAAGTTTCTTATAAACCTTCAACCTCTAAATATAAACTTCCGCCTCTGGATCTTTTGGCTCAAGAAAAAGAGACTCCTTCAGCAGGTAATACCAGAACCAATGCGGTAATTATTAAAAAAACCCTGGAAAATTTTGGTATTCCAGTTGAGATGGCAGAAATAAATATTGGGCCTACTGTTACCCAATACGCCTTAAAGCCTGCCGAAGGAATAAAACTATCCAAGATAACCGCTCTTTCTAATAATCTTGCCCTAGCCTTAGCTTCTCATCCCATTAGAATCGAAGCTCCCATTCCAGGTCGCTCTTTGGTCGGAATTGAGGTTCCTAATAAAATAAGAGCTAGAGTTAGACTGGAAAGTTTGCTCTCTGAGCCCGAACTTCAGAACTCTTCTTCTAATTTAATTTTTGCTCTGGGCAGAGGAGTTTCTGGTAAACCAGACTATGCTGATTTAGCCAAAATGCCTCACCTTTTGGTGGCCGGAGCTACCGGAACCGGAAAAACTATTTTTCTCAATAACCTAATTTTATCTTTTTTATATCAAAATAGCCCAGAATTTTTGAGACTAATCTTGGTTGACCCAAAGAGGGTAGAGTTTACGGCCTATGGTAAACTTCCTCACCTTTTATCCCCCGTTATTTACGATGCCACAAAAACAGTTCACTGTCTGAATTGGTTAATTTCCGAAATGGGCAGAAGGTTTAATGTGCTGGCAATGGAAAAGGTTAGAGATATTGCAGGTTATAATGAAAAAGTTTTAAAAGAAGGAGGAGAGTTTATGTCCTATATTGTGTTAATTATTGATGAGTTGGCTGATTTAATAGTAGCCAAGGGAAGGGAGATAGAAACAGGTATTGTTAGGTTGGCCCAGCTGGCACGAGCTGTCGGAATCCATTTGGTGGTGGCTACTCAAAGGCCATCAGTGGAAGTAATTACCGGTCTTATTAAAGCCAATATTACCTCTCGAGTTAGCTTTCAGGTAGCTTCCCAGATTGATTCAAGAACGGTTTTAGATATGGCCGGAGCAGAAAAACTTTTAGGGTTGGGTGATCTTCTTTTTCTCTCTGCTCAGACGGTAAAGCCAAAAAGAATCCAAGGACCCTATGTTTCAGACAAGGAGGTAAAAAAAGTAACCAACTGGATAGTTGAAAACAACCAAGATATGGTTTTAGAAAATGGTTTATATCAAGACCTCCGGGATTCTCTGGAAAAATCAGAAGTAGAGGGTTTGGGGCTCGACCAGCTCTCCTCTTTCGAGCTCGCAGAAGACCCCCTTTATCCAGAGACTAAAAAATTGGTGATTGAAACCAGACGAGCTTCAGCCTCTTTTCTCCAAAGAAAACTAAAAATTGGTTATGCCCGAGCAGCCAGATTATTAGATATTTTAGAAAAAAGAGGCATAGTTGGACCGCCTCAGGGAGCGAAACCGAGAGAAGTTTACGGAGGCGAAGATGAGCCGCAAGAATTTATTTGACAGCGACCCGGAAAAATATTATTTTTAAAAGAAAATGGCTACAAAAAAGAAGAAAAACTCTTCAACCGGAAAAGAGAATTTAGAAGAGGCGGTGAGGGAAATTAAACAGCGATTTGGTGAAGGAGCTATTATGAAACTGAAAGAGGTGAGAGCGGTTAATGTGGATGTTATTTCAACGGGATCTCTGGCCCTTGATTTGGCCCTGGGTGTGGGGGGAATTCCTCGAGGAAGAGTTATTGAGATTTATGGTCCAGAGGCTTCAGGAAAAACCACTCTAGCTCTTCATATTTTAGCCGAAGCTCAAAAAAGAGGTGGGGTTGGAGCCTTTGTTGATGCCGAACACGCCATGGACCCGGACTATGCAAAAAAAATCGGAGTCAATATTGATGACCTACTAATTTCTCAACCAGATTCAGGAGAGCAGGCTCTTCAGATTGTTGAAACCCTAATTAGCTCAGGTCAGGTTGATATTATTGTGATTGATTCGGTAGCAGCTTTAGTGCCCAAAGCCGAAATTGACGGAGAGATGGGAGAATTTCAAATTGGTCTCCAGGCCCGCTTAATGAGTCAGGCTCTAAGAAAATTGTCAGGAATTGTTTCGAAAACGAAGACAGCTGTCATCTTTTTAAACCAGACCAGAATGAAAATCGGGCTGCGTTTTGGAAATCCCGAAACAACCCCTGGTGGGCTGGCTCTTAAATTTTACGCCTCGGTGAGAATTGATTTAAGGAGAATTGCCCAAATTAAGAGAGGAGATGAGATAATTGGTGGAAGACACAAGGCTAAAATAGTTAAAAATAAAGTTGCCCCTCCCTTTAAGATTGCTGATTTTGACATTTATTATAATGAGGGAATTTCAAAATGGGCTGACCTCTTAAATACCGGAATGAAAGCCGGTCTTGTTAAAAGGTTGGGCTCTTGGTTACAATTCGAAACCAAAAAACTTGGTCAGGGCATGGAAGCTTCTATGGGTTTCTTGAGAGAGAACCCAGAAGTGGCTGAAAGAATCAAAAAAGCTATTTTAGAAAAAGCTTAAAAAATCAAGAAAGAATCAGGTTTTGATTTTTCTTAATAAATCTTTTATTTGACAGTATAAGGTAAAAGGCCCAAGTGTCTTGCTCTTTTTATAGCTCTTGAGAGCTCTCTTTGATGTTTTGAGCAGAGACCGGTTCGCTTTCTACTTCTAATTTTCCCCAAGCCAGAAATAAACCTTTTAAGAAGGTCGCTATCTTTATAGTCAATTTCTCCCATATTTTTGACACAGAAATAACAAGACATGCTTCAGAGAACAATTTTTGTTGTTCTTTGTTTACTACTTATTGTTTATTGATTAAAATGGTATATCTTCTACTTTTATTTCTTCCTCTTCTTCAATGATCGGGATTTCTTCTTTTGTTTCTTCCTTGGGAGTAGCGGGAGTAATCTTTCCTGCTCTCGGTCCCATTTGAAGACGTTCGGTAATGATTTCTGTTCGATAGCGGGTATTACCACCTGAATCTTGCCAAGACCTTGTTTGAAGTCGTCCTTCAATTAAAACCAAGGAACCTTTCTTTAAATATTGTTGGATGATTTCGGCACTCCTACCAAAAGCAACAATATTATGAAACTCTGCCCTTTCTTGTTTTTTGCCCTCTTTATCATAAAAGACTCGATTGGTTGCCAAGCCGAAGTTGGCTACCGGTCGACCGTTAGGTAAAGAGCGAACATCTGGATCAGCGGTCAGATTTCCTAAAACAAAAACTTTATTTAGAAACATAATGGATTATTCCTCGAGGATTTCTTCTAATGTTTTTTCTATTTCTTTAAGTTCGACTTTTGTTTTTAGCTTAGCCTTTTTTACAATTTTAGGTTCAGCTGAAATTTTGGCCATGGTTTTCGGTGTTTTCTTGGACAAAAACAGAAAACGCAAAATATCCGTTGTTTCTTTTAATTTTTTCTCCAAATTTTCTAATCCCTCTGGATTTAAATAAAAAACCAGAGTTTTTAAAAGGATCGTAGTTTCTTTTTTAATTGGGTAACCCAATTTTTTGGTTGCCATCTTCTGACTTTTATCTAAAATTCCCCCTTCTTCTTGAATGAAAGAGTTTATTTTTTCAGAAAGATTTCTTGCCTTTTCCTCAGATAAATCGGGTTTTATTAAATAAGTTAATTCGTAAAATCTCATATAACTTAAATTTTAAACTCAATTACATCTCCGTCTTGGACTATATAGTCTTTCCCCACTATTTTTAAAAGGCCTTCTCGACGAGCCTCTGACCAAGAACTTACTCTCACTAACTGATTCCAAGGAACAATCTCAGCTTTAATAAATTTTTTTTCAAAATCTGAGTGAACCTTTCCAGCGGTTTCTGATGCTTTTGAGCCTCGCTCTATTGTCCAGGCCTTAGTTTCTTTTCCACGAGCTACCGTAAAAAATGTTATCAGATTGAGGATATTATAACAAGCAGCAATTAACTCATCAAGACTGGATTTCATTTCAAGTTCTTCTCGCTCTCTTTCTGATAGATCGGAAGTTTCTTCTTCTTCTTTTAGATTAATTTTAAGGTGGGGGATTTTAAGAGGGAAGCTGGTTTCCCGGTTAGTATTTAGGAGGTAAATAGCTGGTTTGGCGGTCAAAAGTTGATATTCTCTAATTTTTAACCTTTCTTCCTCTGTCATTTCTAATTCTGAAACCTGTTTTCCCTGAGAAACAGACTCTTTGATTTTTGTTAAAAAATTAATTTTCTTTAGAGTTTTTCTATCTTTTTTCTTTTCTAATTTAGATATTAAACCAGTTAAAGTTTCCAAGTCTTTCATCAAAAGCTCAACCTTGATAGTTTCAATTTCTTTTTCTGGGTTAATTTCACCTAAAACATTTTCTACCTCAAGGTCTTCAAAGGCTCTAATAATCTCTAAAATAGCATCACAATTTCTAATATGGGCTAAGAATTGATTCCCCAAACCCTCGCCCTTATGAGCTCCCTTGACCAGACCTGCGATATCTACAAATTCGATAGTTGTTGGGGTTATCTTCCCTGGTTTGATCACATTGGCAATCTCATTCAATCTTTGATCGGGAACAGAAACCTGCCCGATATTGGGTGAAATGGTTGTGAAGGGACGGGGAGAGATTTTCACCTCTTTTTTGGTTAGGGCCTTAAATAAAGTGGACTTTCCAACATTGGGCAAGCCCACGATTCCCACTGAAAAGCTCATATTAATATGCTATAATAAATGGGTAAGAAAATCAATTCTATGCCCAAATTAGAAAAGACAATGTTTCGCGAGTATGATATTCGCGGTCGGGTTTCACCCAAAGAGCTCGAAGAAGAAAACTGTCGGACTATCGGCAAGGGCTTTGGTAGTTTTTTAAAAAGAAAAAACGTTCGAGAGGCCGTAGTTGGTTTCGATGCCAGGGAGTATTCGGCCAGACTTAAAGATGCTTTTGTTTCTGGGATAATATCTACCGGAGTAAATGTGGTAGAGATCGGTCAAGTTTTGGTTCCCATTGCTTATTTTGCTCAGCATTTCTTAAAAATAAAGGGAGTAGCGATGGTTACAGCCTCCCATAACCCAAACGGTTGGAGCGGCTTTAAATTAGGTTACAATTTCGACACTACCCTTTTGCCGGAAGACATCAAAAAGCTTTATCAGAGTATCTTAAAAGAAGATTTCCCCAGGGGCCACGGTTCTCTTAAAAAAGAACCAGAAATTATCCAGGTTTATGGTGATTACGTAATTAGTAAGGTTAATCTTAAAAAATCCCTTAAGGTAGTGGTTAATACTGGCAATGGTACCGCAGGCCCCATTGTTCCTCCGATTTTAAGAAAAGCAGGCCTTCAGGTTGTCGAACAATTCTGTGATATTAATTTTAATTTTCCCCACCACGAACCTAATCCGGCAGCCCTTGAGGCTATCGAGGCTTTGAGCTCTAAGGTTAAGGAAATAAAAGCAGATATTGGTCTTGGTTTTGATGGAGATGGAGATAGGTTGGGAGTGGTTGATGAAAGGGGTGGGGTTGTTTGGCCAGACCGTTATCTCATTTTATTGGCTCGCCGGGTTCTTAAAGAAAAACCAGGTTCTTCTGTTGTCTTTGATGTTAAATGCTCTCAGGCTTTGATTGAAGAGATTGAAAAACAGGGAGGCAAACCTGTAATGTGGAAGACAGGCCACTCTTATATAAAAGAAAAAGCCAAAGAAGTTAATGCTTCTTTGGCGGGAGAGAGAAGCGGTCATATTTTTTATCGACACGGATATTATGGTTACGACGATGCTGTTTTTGCCGCTTTGAAACTACTCGAATACCTTTCCGGTCAAGATAAAACCATTTCAGAAATAATGAAGAGCACTCCTCAATATTTTATTTCTCCTGCCTGGCACGCCGATTGCGCCGACGAAGTAAAATATAAGCTTGTTGAAAAATTAACTAAAGAATTCAAAAAAGAATACGGTCAAGATAGAGTAATTGATATTAATGGTGCCCGGGTAAAATTTGATGATGGTTGGGGACTAGTTCGAGCTTCTTCTAATTTACCGGTTTTGGTTTTAGTTTTTGAATCTAAAACAAAAAAGGGGCTGGAGAGGATTGAGAGTATTTTTCGTCAAAAACTGGCTAAGTACCCTAAGGTTGGAAAAAAATGGATTAGCGGTTAAACCAAACCCATTTTTTTTCTAACTTCTGTCATGGTCGATTGGGCTATGACCTGAGCTTTTTTAGCGCCTTGATTTAAAACCTCCTGGACATAGACTTCTCTCTTGAGAAGTTCTTTTCTTTTTCTACGAATGGGCTCGAGAGATTGTACCAAAACCTTGACCAAGGATTTTTTTAATTCTTTGTAACCCCTTCCCTTAAAATCTTCCTCTAATTTTTTAATTGGCATTTCAGAAAATAAAGAATAAATAGTTAAAAGATTGGAAATACCTGGTTTTCTTTTCAGGTCATAAACTATTTCTTTGCCCGGGTCAGTAACAGCAGTCATTATTTTCTCTCGAATAACATTGGGTTCGTCTACTAAAAACAAACAGGACCGAGGAATAGACTTTGACATTTTTTGTTTTGGATTTTGTAAAGACATAATCTTAGCTCCTAATTTGGGCAACATTAATTCTGGTACCCTAAAGGTTTTACCAAATTTCCGATTGAATGCTCTGGCAAGAGTCCTGGCTAGTTCAACGTGCTGTTGTTGGTCTTTACCAACAGGAACTATGTCTGTTTGGTAGAGTAAAATATCAGCTGCCATTAAGATGGGGTAATTAAATAATCCCGCCCCAACAATTTTCTTGAATTGTTTTGATTTTTCTTTAAATTGGGTCATTCGGCTAAGATCGCCCATGGGGGTAATTGTGTTGAGTAACCAGGTTAATTCGGTATGCTCTTTTACGTAAGACTGAACAAAAATAATCGATTTTTCTGGATTGATTCCACAGGCTAAATATTCAACCGCTTTCTGAAAAATAACTTCTTGAAAATTTTTTGGGTCATAGGGAATGGTTATAGCGTGTAAATCAACAATGCAAAAAAGACACTTATGTTTTAGCTGAAGTTCAAGCCACTGCTTAATTGCACCAACATAGTTCCCAATATGCAATTTCCCGGTTGGTTGGATGCCGCTAAAAATTCTCATATGATTTTATGTAAATTATCGTGGTCTCTTGGTCGCAACCCGTGTTGAATGTCACCTTAGCTATTAGACCTCGATGACCACCGGTAATATAATTGGTCTTCTCTGGGTTTTGTTATATAAAAATTGTCCAATTTCATCTCTAATTTCTCCCTTAACATAACTCCAATTAACCGCCCCTCCAGAAAGAGTGGCTCTGTTAACAATTTTAATTACCCTTTTTCGGGTTTGAGCTAATAGTTCTTTTGACTCTCTTAAATAAACAAACCCTCTTGATATTATATCAGGAGAACCCCTAACCCTTCCAGTTTGTCTATCAATTATAGCCACAATGACGAACATGCCATCTTGAGCCAATTGCTGTCTATCTCTTAGAACTATCTCTCCTACGTCTCCAACGCCCAAGCCATCGACCATAACATAATTTGAGGGAACGCTTCTTTTTTCGATAAAAATTGTTTTGGAGCCCAGATTAATAACCTGACCGTTTTCGGCAACAATAATGTTTTTTTCTGAAAGACCGGCCTCCTGGGCTATTTGGGCGTGGGAGACTAGCATTGAATATTGACCATGAATTGGAAGAAAAAATCTTGGTTTTAGAATTTTGATCATCTGTTTCAGCTCTTCTTTTTGAGCATGGCCCCCGGCGTGTATATCCATCATTTTGTAGTGAAAAACCTGAGCCCCCTGTCTTAAAATATTATCCTTTAAAACCTGAACAGTTCTTTCATTCCCAGGCACAATTGAAGAAGAGAGAATCACAGAATCTCCCCTTCTAAGACGAATTGAGGAGTGTTCTTTGTTAACAATTCTCATTAAGGCAGCTGCGGTTTCTCCTTGAGCTCCGGTACACAAAATAGTTATTTTCGAATCTGGGAAGTTTGCAACCTCTTTTGGTTTCAAAAATCTACTTTTAGTTTTAAGGTACCCCAAATTCTTGGCAATTTCGACATTGGTTTTCATGGAAAAACCTTCAATACAAACCCGTCTTTTATATTTTTCTGACAGGGAGATGATTTGCCCGATTCTATTTATTAAGGAAGCGAAAGTAGCTGCGATAATTCTACCCCTTACCTGTCCAAAAATTGACCCCAAATTTTCAAAAATTTCTTTTTCTGAAAGCGACTTACCCTCTTCTTCGGCTCCTGTTGAGTCTGACATTAAGAGTAAGATTTTTTGGTTTCCTAACCTTTTTAATTTTTGAAAATCAGTTGGTAAATCATTTATTGGATTTTTGTCAAATTTAAAATCAGAGGTATGGAAAATATTTCCCACGGGTGTCTTTATAAACAAGCCTAAGTTACCGGGAATATTATGGTTTTGGCGAAAAAATTCAATTTTAAGAGAATTTAATCTGATTTTTGAACCATCTTTTACCGTTTCAATTTCTAATTTTGGCTGATAAGGGAAGTCTTCCTGTCTCTTTAAAATAATACCTCGAGTTAGGGGAGAGGCAAAAAGGCGTAAACCCGGTCTCCAAATTTTATCAATTAAATAGGGGACAGCCCCTATGTGGTCGTAATGGCCGTGAGTAAAAACTACACCCAAAATCTTTTTTTCTTTACCTTTTAGATAAGAAATATTAGGAATAATATAATCAATGCCCGGCATACTTTCTTCTGGTAATCTAAACCCCATTTCAACAATTAAAATTCCCTCCTGCGTTTCCAGAAGCATCATATTACGCCCAACCTCTCCCAGACCACCAAGTGGTATAATCTTTAGCCTTTTTTGTTTTTTCATGATGCCGAGGGTGGGATTCGAACCCACATGGACTTTTGGTCCACAAGCTCCTGAAGCTTGCGTGTCTAGCCAAATTTCACCACCTCGGCTTTTTATTTTTTCTTCCAATTCTTAATGGCAAATTCCCAACGTTTAAATGTACCGCAATCTGTCCACCTTCCTCTCCATTTGTATCCAAAAAGTTTACCTTCTTTGGCTAACTTAGGAAAAAGATCACTTTCTAACATGGAAAACTTTTTTCTTTTAGGAAAATATTTTCTAATCTCTGGCGACATTATGTAAATGCCGGAATTGATATAATAAGAAGGTGGCTTTCTGGGTTTCTCAATAAAATTAATAATTTTATCCCCCTTAATTTTAGCCACACCGTAATCCTTCGGGTTTTTTACCCTCACAAGACCTACGGTTACCAAAGCTCCTTTTTGTCTGTGCCAGCTCATCATTTTTTTAATATTAAGCTCTTTCAATTCGTCGCCATTTGAAACAACAATTGGTTCTCTAAACCATTGAGGGCTAATCTTTTTGGCAATAGGAGTAAAGGTTCCCGAGGGTTTTCTTTCCACCATGAGTTCAATTTTTTTTCTTGGAAAATAGATAACTCGCCATTTAGCAAAGTCTTTCAGATGCTTTTTCTGGACATTGATTTTAATATCAGTAATTCCGTTTTTCAGATAAAGCTCGACCAGGTAAGTGATTATTGGAATTTTATTTACTGGCAATAAGGGCTTTGGAATTTCCAAAGTAAGAGGATAAAGCCTGGTTCCTTTTCCAGCCGCTAGAATAAAACCTTTCATGGGTTTTTTAGTTTATATTATTTCTTTAACAATGCTTTAAGATTAGGACCAAATTTTGGATGCTTAAGACTAAGATAAAGATGAGACTTTAGCCAACTTTCCTTATTACCGCACTCAAGCCACTTTCCCTCAAATTCGTAGCCATAAATTTCCTTCCCGTCTTTTATCATTTCTTTTAAGCTTTCAGCTAAAATTATTTCCCCTTTTGCTCCTGGCTTGGTTCTTGAAAGATATTCCAAAACTTCGGGATTTAAGATGTATTTTCCGACAATGGCAAGGTTGGAAGGCGCCTCCTCAATTGACGGCTTTTCTACTATTTCTTTAATTCTATAAACCCTGTTTTTCACCTTTTCAACCCTAACAACCCCGTAAGAAGATAATTTTTCTTTAGGAAGTCTATAAAGAGCAATTACTGGTTTTTGATATTTTTTAAATACCCTAATCAATTGCAAAAGGCAAGGAGTTTTAGACTCAACAACATCATCGCCAAATAAAACAGCCACAGGTTCCTCCTTAATAACTCCTTTTGCTCGTAAGATGGCGTGACCGTCCCCAAAAGGTTTTCTTTGAAAAACGCGAGAAAGAGAGACGCGCCGAGAAAAAGAAATTGCACGAGAAAGTCTTTCAAATTCTTTAAGTTCTTTTAAGATTTGATTTTTCTTTCTTTTTTCAAGAATTTCTTTGAGCTTTTTATGGTCTCGATTGAAATAATCTAAAATTATTCCTTTTTCCGACCGACTGACAAAGATTATTTCTTTTATACCCGAAGCGATAGCCTCTTCGACAATATATTGTAAAACCGGCTTATCAACTAAAGGAAAAAGTTCCTTTGGTAAAACCTTACTCAGGGGTAAAAATCTTGTTCCCAATCCAGCTACTGGTATGATAGCTTTTTTTACTTTTTTCATCTCAGATTTAAGAAGGCCCGGCCCCCGTAGGCTTTACAGAGGAAGGGCCTCTGTTGGTTTTATTTTAAGAAATTTAAGTTTTTAGGTATTGATTTTAGGGGTTTTTCAAAACGAAGCTTTGGAATCGACTTGTAGTTTTTATTTTTTACCCAACCAGATTTCGTATAATAATAACAAGCTCCCTTCTTTTTTTCAAATAAATCATACAATCCTTTACATTTTTTATTAATCCAATTAGCCATTTTTAGGGTTTTTTTTGAGGGATTAATTGTTACATGACCATAATTTCTGGGAATAATAAGTCCCTCTCTTTTTTTGGCCTTGATACAAAAAACATCTTGAATAATCTCCCCTCGGCATTTTTGCATTAGAAAAACAGCTTCTCCCTCGACCACTATATAAAGCTCTGGAAAGGGCTCTGAGTGCTCGTGGCCCTTTGTTTTCAAAAATTCTTTCCCCAACATCTTTTGGGGCATAACTGTAATATCATATCTTAAGCCATTTTTTTCTTTAAGGCCACGATACATATAATAAAGTTCTAAATTAGGAGCCGTTTTAGCCCAATTCTCATCATAAAGAACATTTCGCATATTATCCAAATAACGAATATCGGGCTTTTTACTTCTTATTTCTTGTTTCTTCTTTCCCTGTTTCATTTCCATGCTCTTTTGGTTTTAATATACCAATTTTCTATATCACTGAGACGCCTAGATGGGTCAACAATCATTCCCTCTTTTATGCCTTTTATTTCTGAAGAGACCAAATAAAGATAATCTGGGCTATATAAAAACACCGCTGGTCCGTCTTTAATTAAAATTTCTTGAAACTCTTCTAATTTTTCTTTTCTAATTTTTGCATCAAGATTTTGGCGAATTTCTTCCAATAGTTTATCGATTTTACCATTGCTATAAAACGCCAGATTTAATCCAGGGTCTCTTTTTTGGGAAGAATGCCAGAAAGGATAGGGATCTGGAAGGGAGCCTAAAATTTCGCCAAACAAAAGGGTTTCATAATCTCTTTTTTTGATAATGTCTCTTTCGATGGTAGAGATATCAAAAACTTGAATATTAAGAGTCAAGCCAAGTTTTTCCCACTGTTCTTTTAAAAGGGCGGCTGTCTTTACCATTAGGGGTTGTTCTACTGTTATTAAAGAAATTTCAAGGGGAATTTCTTCTGTTTGGACATAACAGAGCTCATTAAGCTTCTCGCGGGTTTTTACCCTAACCTCTCCCGTGCCTTCTTTTAGCCCCGAGGGAATTAAAATTTCTTGAGCATATTTTTCCTGAAATTTAATAACAGCTTCTTTTGTTAACTGACCAAAATAGCCCGATATCGTTCCGTCGGGATAAACATCGGGAAAGCGAGCTAAACATTTTTGGAGTTCTTCGACCTCACTCCCCTTAGATCCAAACCCAAGATTGCTCTGGAGCTGAAAGGAGGCTTTCTTTTTGACCATTTTAATTCTTTTTCCCTCTTCGTTTTCAATAAACCCTGCTTTTTCTAAAATTTCTTTTGCTTTTTCTAAATCGAATTGATAAATCTCACTAGGCTCTTTAAATCCATAGACCTGAGGTAGGATAGGGGAATGAATAACCTTTCCATGGCCGAAAAGAATTTTTTCGACCATCTCTTCTTTGTTGGTACCATAATTTAACGCCTTTCTTACTTCCTCATCAACTAAAACTTTTGATTTTTCTAAGTTAAAAAAAATAGCAAAATATCTTGGTAGAGAAAGAGAATAAAGCCTTAAATCTAAATTAATTTTTGGTAGATTTTCGACTGAAAGAAGGGTAAATCCCTTAATTTCTCCCTTTGAATATTCTTTTAGTAATTCCTCTTCGCTATCATAGAAAAAGAAAGTTATTTTGGGTATATTCGGTCCCTGGCCAAAATACCTCGGATTTCTTATTAAGGTTAATGAGCTTATTTTCCCCTGGTCTGTTTGAAGCAAATTTTTTAATTTATAAGGGCCCGAACCGATAGGTTTTAAATTATAAAGAGTTAGGGGAAAATTCTGAGGCGAGACTGTTTTCCAGATGTGTTCGGGTATAATTTTAAGGGTGCACTGTTCGAGGAAAATAGCCGAAGGCTTTTTGAGTTTAAAACGAAGACTTCTATCAGAAACTTTTTCTACCTCAACCCCTAACCAACTTACTCTCTGAGGACTTTTAAAATCGGGATTTTGGATGGTTTCGATGGTAAAGATTATGTCATTAATATTCAGTGGTTCTCCGTCTTCCCAAAAAATATTTTCTTTCAGGTCAAACTCATAAACCCTACCCTCTTCCAGAATCCGGTACTCTTTGGCTAGCTCGGGAATAATTTTACCATCGGGGTCATATTTCATTAAACCTGTAAAAAGCAACTCAACCAAATCACGATCAACATCATTGGTTAATCCGTAAATTGGATTTAAAAATCTGGGTTGACCCACCAGAGCCTCTGTGTATTCTCCGCCAAGGGCGGGTCGAATTTCTGTGTGGTTAAAATAAAAATTAATTAAGAGAAAACCAAAAGAGACAATTGCTCCAAATAAAAAAACAGAAAAGACTCTCTTTTCTTTTTGATTTAAAACTTTGAAAAGTTGGTTCCACTGCGTCCTAGAAGGCCATTTTTGGGGAAAACTCATAATTTTAAACAACAAGATTGAGCAAGGCTAAAACCAAAAATAAGGCTCCGAAAATTATAGTTAGCCAGAAAATTTTTTTCTGAAAACCCCGCAGGGTAGAATAAAAACCTCCCTCTCCTCCAAATGGAGAGCCTAAGGTCGTCCCTCTTTGTTGTAATAGAATGAAGACAATTAATAATGCCGAAGCAATAATTTGAGCTATTGGTAAATATTCTTTCATTAGTTTAGTTTTAAATTTTTTTTCAGGTTCTAAGAATTTGTGAGCTCCCTTTAGGCTTTATAGACCCCCAGAATAAAACTTATTCCCCAAATAATAATGGTTGTCAAAAAAAGCGATAAAAGGCCAAGGATGGTCAATTCAGGAAACACAACATCTACTATCCAGACCACCATCATATTGATTACCAAACCAAAAATCCCAAAGGTTAATATTCTTAAGGGTAAGGTAATTACTTTTAAAACAGGCTTTATAAAAAAATTCACCAGGCCCAAGGTTGAACCAACCAAAAGGAAAACTTGCCATTTTTCAGCAAATTCTATGCCTAAAAAAGCAGATTGTCCCGGAAAAACCTCTAAGGTTACTCCGGGAATGAACTGGGTCGCCAGCCAAAGGCCTAAAATACCGGCAATGATTTGAAGAATTAATCGATTGAGCACGATATTTCAGGATAGCAAAAGTAAATTATTTTAGCAAGATACTTCTTCTTAATTTTCGGTGATATTCTATAGCAAATCGGTGGGCCTCGTCTCGAAGTTGTAAAACTAAATTAAAAATTTCTCTGGGAAGGCTTTTTAACAAAATAGGATTTTTTCCTTTCTCAATAAATAATTCATTTTTTCTTTTAGCCAAAGCCATAACCGGAATTGTTAATTTTTCTTTGCGAACAATTGCTTGAACAGCTTTTAACTGTGATTTCCCTCCATCAATTAAGATTAAATCTGGAAAGGGCCATTCGTTATGCCCAAGCCTTCTGGTTAAAACTTCTTTTATCATTCCCACATCATTTGCCCTTCCCTCGGCCTTTATTTTGAATTTTCGATAAAAGTTTTTAGCGGGTATACCCTCAATAAAAGTAATCATCGAACCGGTTGCTTTTTGACCCTGAATATTTGAGACGTCGTAAGCTTCTATTCGCTTAATCTGTTTTTGAGTTTTTAATATTTTTTGAAGGATTGCTTGGAGGTTATCCCAGGGAATCAAAATTTCAGGTTGCGGCTCAAAAATTCTGGCATGAGCCAAAATTTTTTCCAGCGCTATAATTTGGTCGCGGATCTTAGCTGCTCTCTCATAATTTTGAGAAAAGGCAGTTTCTTTCATTTCTTTTTTTAAACTTTTTAAAACCGATTTATTCTTTCCCCTCAAAACAGCCATTAAATTTTTAATATTCTTGCGATACTCTTTTTTATTAGGATTTGGCCCCGGACAAAGCCCCAAATGACACCAAGAACAAAGTTTCTTAGGATGTTTTTTGCTTGAATAATAAGGAAAAACTTTTCTTAAAATTTTCAGGGTAGCTTTTAATGCTCGACCATCCACAAAAGGCCCAATGAAATTAGTTTTGAACTTTACCTTTTGATTTTTAAATCCGGTTTGGTGAGTCAAAAAAACTCTTGGGAAGTTTTCTTTTGTTACGGCGACAAAAAAGAAGTTTTTGTCATCCCGCCAAAGAATATTATATTTTGGCTTATAATTTTTAATTAACTGAGCTTCTAAAACAAGAGCTTCAATCTCTGAACTTGTTGAAATCCAACCTATTTTTTTAACTTTATCGATAAAGAGATTGTCCCGAAAGGTTTTATTTTGAAAATGACTTTGGACTCTTTCTCTAAGGTTAGAAGCTTTCCCAATATAAAAAAAATCTTTTTCCGCTACAAAAGCATAGACACCAGCCCCTTGGGGAAGTTGCAAAATTTTATCTTTTGACGCCCTCGACAGGCTCAGCTTCAATCCCGAGCGCGGTCGAGGGATTGATACAAATTTAAATTCCATCTTACTAAATTATCATATTATATTCTTTAAAATTTTTGAAATACTATTCTTTCAAGTTAAAGATAAAGGGTTGAATTTTTTCAAAAGAAAAAGTATAATAATTGTTATGGCTCAAGACTTTATCAAAATTCGAAAAGCCAGAGTTCATAATCTCAAGAATATTGATGTTGATATTCCCAAAAATAAATTCGTAGTAATTACCGGTATTTCAGGTTCTGGAAAATCTTCTTTAGCCTTTGATACTCTTTATGCCGAAGGTCAAAGGAGATATGTTGAAAGCCTATCTGCTTATGCCAGACAATTTTTAGGGGTGATGGATAAACCAGACGTAGATTCAATTGAGGGCATATCTCCGGCCATTGCTATTGACCAAAGAAAGGCTGCCCACAACCCCCGCTCAACAGTTGGAACAATTACTGAAATTTATGATTATTTAAGACTTTTGTTTTCCAGAATAGGAATCCCTCACTGTCCGAAATGTGGTAAGAAAATTTCTCGTCAGACAATTGACCAAATTACAGAACAGGTTTTAAACCTACCCCTAGGAAGCGAGATTACAATTTTAGGCCCGGTTATCAGGGGTAAAAAAGGAGAGCATCGTGGAATTTTAGAAGAAATCCAAAGAGCAGGCTTTGTAAGGGTGAGAATTAACAGCATAATTCATCGGGTAGAAGATATTATCGAATCCCCGGTGGTGGAAAAAGAGCGAGCTGGGCAAGTATCAGAAACCAGAGGTGTCTGGAGTCGGGGGATTACTTTAGATAGATACAAAAAACATAATATTGAGGTAGTGGTTGATAGGTTGGTGATTGATAAAAATTTAGATAAATCCAGACTGGTTGATTCCTTAGAGACCGGATTGAAATTGGGTAAAGGCATAGTTATTGTAAACCCTAAATTTCCAATGAAAAAATTCAAAAAAAGGGGAGAGGATTTGATTTTCAGCGAGCATTTTGCCTGCGAAGAATGCGGCATTTCTCTCCCTGAGTTAGAACCTCGTTTTTTCTCTTTTAATTCACCCCACGGAGCTTGCCCGGTCTGTCAGGGACTGGGAGAAAGATTAGAAGTTGATCCCAAGCAAGTTATTCCCAATCTCAATTTATCAATAGCCGAGGGGGCAATTTTCCCCTGGGCGCATGCTTCTCATAAAATTGGGCGCCAGGGCTATTTCTGGTGGCAGTTATTAGAATTGGCGCAAGAGCGCAATTTTTCTTTAGATGTTTCGGTTAAAGAACTTTCTTCTAAAATCATCGATTTAATTTTATATGGAGATAAAAAAGGAGATTTCGAAGGAGTAATCCCTTCTTTAGAAAGACGCTATCACGAGACAGATTCAGAACATACCAGGGCTGAAATTGAAAAATATATGGTTGTAAAAAAATGCGAGCAATGTCAGGGAAAAAGACTAAGACCCGAAGCCTTGGCCGTTATCATAAACGACCAATCAATTGATAACATAGTGGCACTTCCTGCCAACAAAGCCCAGCAATTTTTTGAAAAGCTACTTAATTCTAAATTTACTAATTTCAATTCTAGCACCTATAAAATTACTCAACCCATTATCAAAGAAATCATTAATCGTCTTCAATTTCTGATTGATGTGGGCTTAAGCTATCTTACTTTAGATAGAAGAGCAGATACTTTAGCTGGCGGCGAAGAACAAAGAATAAGGTTGGCTACCCAAATAGGCTCCAAATTAACTGGAGTCTTATATATTTTAGATGAGCCCTCAGTAGGTCTCCATTCTCGAGACCAGGGCCAATTAATCAAAACCTTAAAGAAATTAAGAGACCTCGGCAATACTATTGTGGTTGTAGAACATGATCCCCAGACTATTTTAAATGCCGATTGGGTAGTTGATATTGGCCCGGGGGCAGGAAAAAATGGAGGACGAATTACTTTTGAAGGAACCCCAAAAAAACTTCTGAAATCCAAAAACCTTACTGGCCAATATTTGTCAGGCAAGAAAAAAGTAGAAACAGAAAAAGAAAAAAGCAATCAAAAGAAAAACCCCAGAGAGAAAAATCAAAAGCACCTAATCATAAAAGGAGCAAAAGAACATAATTTGAAAAACATTGATGTCAAAATTCCCCTGGGAAATTTTGTCTGTATTACCGGAGTTTCAGGTTCCGGTAAATCATCTTTAATGGATGATATTTTAGCCAAAGCTTTAATGAGAAAATTTTATCACTCTAAAGAAGAACCTGGCAAGCACGATGCCATTTTAGGCACAGAACGTCTCAATAAAGTAGTTTTAGTAGACCAATCTCCCATTGGTCGAACGCCGAGGTCAAACCCAGCTACCTACACCGGAGCCTTTTCTCATATAAGAAGTCTTTTTTCCAAAACCAAAGAAGCTAGAATTCGAGGGTATAAGCCCGGACGATTTTCCTTTAATGTTAAGGGAGGAAGATGCGAGACCTGTCAGGGTCAGGGAGAAATTAAAATTGAGATGTATTTTTTGCCAGATGTTTATGTAAAATGTCAGGACTGCAAAGGAAAAAGATACAATAAAGAGACTTTAACTATTGAATATAAAGGCAAAAATATTTCTGAGGTTCTAGATATGACTATCGAAGAATCTCTTGAGTTTTTCAAAAATATACCTCCTCTTTTTCAAAAATTGAAAACATTAAGCGATGTGGGCTTGGGTTATTTACAACTCGGGCAATCTGCCCCCTCTTTATCAGGTGGAGAAGCTCAAAGAGTGAAGTTAGCCACTGAACTTTCAAAAAAAGCAACCGGAGCCACCCTCTATATTTTAGATGAACCCACTACCGGATTACACCCAGACGACATCAAAAGACTCGTTTTAGTTTTAAGAAGATTGGTAGACAGGGGAAATACGGTTTTAATAATCGAACATAACTTAGACGTTATTAAAAACACCGATTGGATAATTGACCTGGGACCTGAAGGAGGAGAGGAGGGGGGGTATATTGTAGCTACGGGGAATCCTTTTGAAATTTCTAAAAATAAAAAAAGTTACACCGGCCAATATTTAAAAAGGGTCCTCAGAGAAACTTGACGAATTTCTGGAGTATATAACAAGAAATCATTAAAAATAAGGTAAAAAAATCTTGACATTTTGTAAGGGCATTAGTAAGATGCCTTATAGTAATTAGCAATCAAAGGTCGCGTTTGCTAAACAATCTATCAAAGATATGAAAATAAAACCAATATCAGATCATATTCTTATCGAACCCATCAAAGAGGAAGAAAAAACAAAGTCAGGAATTTTCCTTCCTCAAACCGCTGAAAAAGAAAGACCAGAACAGGGCAGGGTGATTGCCGTGGGACCTGGTCGAAGAACCGAGGAGGGTCAAATAGTACCGGTTTCTGTAAAACCTGGCCAAAAAGTTTTATTTACAAAATATGGGCCAAATGAAATAAAGGTCGATGGTAAAGAATACTTAATAGCCAAAGAAGAAGATATTCTTGCGATTATTGAATAATCGTGAAAATTTCTATTTTAAAAAAAATATGGCAAAACAAATTTTATTTCAAGAAACAGCCAGAAAAAAACTTAAAGCTGGTGTCGATAAAATCTCCAATGCTATTAAGGTTACCTTAGGACCAAGGGGCAGACATGTAGTTTTAGACAAGGGATTTGGAGCTCCGGAAATTTGTGATGATGGAGTAACCATTGCTAAAGAAATTGAGCTTGAAGATAGGGTGGAAAATTTAGGAGCTGAAATCATTAAAGAGGTCGCAGACAAAACAAACGACGTCGCAGGAGACGGAACCACTACGGCAGTAATTCTGGCCCAGACCATAATTTCCGAGGGCTTTAAAAATGTTACTGCCGGCGCCAATCCCTTAGGATTGAGGAGGGGCATTGAAAGCGGAGTCAAAGTGGTTGTTGAAAACCTGAAAAAGATGTCCAAATCTATTTCTAAAAAAGAAGAGATTGCTCAGGTAGCTACCATTGCTGCTTTAGACCCGGAAATTGGAAATTTAATTGCCGATATATTTGCCGAGGTTGGTAAAGATGGCGTAATTACAGTGGAAGAATCAAAAAGATTTGGTTTGGAAAAAGAAGTTGTCAAGGGATTGCAATTTGACCGGGGTTTCGTTTCTCCTTATATGATTACTGATGCAGAAAGAATGGAATCTATCCTTGAAGACCCCTATATTTTAGTTACCGATAGAAAAATTTCTGCTCTAGCTGAAATCCTTCCCATAATGGAAAAAGTGGCAAAAAGCGGAAAAAAGGACTTAGTAATTATTGCTGATGATGTTGAAGGAGATGCTTTAGCCACTTTACTTGTTAACAAACTTAGAGGAGTATTTAATGCTCTGGCTGTGAAAGCCCCTGGTTTTGGGGAGAGAAAGAAAGAGGTGTTGGAAGATGTTGCTATAGTTACCGGAGCCCAGGTGGTTTCTGAAGAACTGGGTTTAAATCTGGAAAACATCGAATTGAAGCAATTGGGTCATGCAAGGAAAGTGGTTTCTTCCAAAGAAAAAACAACAATTATTGAAGGTAGAGGAGAAAAAGAAGATATTGAAAAAAGAATCTCCCAGATTAAAAGCGAAATAAAAACCACTGAATCTGAATTTGATAAGGAAAAATTACAAGAAAGATTAGCCAAACTTGCAGGTGGAGTAGCGGTTATAAAAGTTGGTGCAGCTACTGAGGTAGAACAAAAAGCAAAACAAAGAAAAACTGAAGATGCTTTAAATGCTACCAGGGCAGCAATCGAGGAGGGAGTTTTACCGGGAGGAGGAGTTGCCCTAATAAGGTGTATACAGGTTTTCGATGCGCTTAAGCTGGAAGAAGATGAAAAAACAGGCTTAAATATTCTTAAAGGAGCTCTTGAAAAGCCCATTCGACAAATTGCTGAAAATGCTGGGTTAGATGGAGCTGTTGTAGCTGAAGAGGTTAAGAAAAAGCAAGGTGCTTTTGGTTTCAATGCCGAAAGCCTGAAATATGAAGACCTGGTTATAGCTGGAATTGTTGACCCAACAAAAGTTGTCAGGGCAGCCCTGGAAAATGCAGCTTCAGCTGCCTCCATGTTTTTAACCACAGAAGCTGTTGTTGCTGAAAAGCCCGAAGAAAAAGAAAAAGCGGGAATGCCTCCAATGCCAACTGGATACTAATAAAATAGTGAAATCTAAAAATTTTTCTCTGATTCATTAGAGATTAGCTGGTCGGGATATTATCCCGACCAAGCGTTTATTATTGGCAAAAACCTCAATTTTTAGTAGAATTTAAAAAGAAGTTAGGAGAGGTGTGCCGAATTGGCAAGGCGCAGCTCTGGAGAAGCTGTGGGGAGTAATCCCCTTGTGGGTTCGAGTCCCGCCCTCTCCGCTAGAAAAATTAATTTAAAAATATGGATTATCAAAACTTCTTTCAAATTTTTATTCTCTGGATTTTATCTCGAGGGATTAAAGTTGCTCTTGTCTTAATTGTTGCTTGCTTAGCCTCTCAACTTGCTAACATTTTAATTCGCAAACTAATAAGACCTTTAGCCAAGGAGGGTTCTAGGATTAAAGGAATAGTAGATGAAGAGATTTTAAAGCAAAGAGAAAAAACCCTTGAAGGAGTTTTCATTTCAATTGTCAGTGTCGTAATTTGGCTAACAGCTCTCTTTATGATTCTGCCCGAATTTGGAATCAATACTACCCCGCTTTTGGCAGGTTCTGGTATCGTAGGTTTGGCGGTTGGTATGGCTTCCAGCAGTTTGATTCGAGATTATATATCAGGCCTTTTTATTTTGCTTGAAGACCAATACCGTGTGGGTGAAAAGGTGAATCTCGTGGGTATTCAGGGAAAAGTTAAAAATTTGAACCTAAGACGCACAGTCCTTGAAGACTCCACAGGTGCAATTCATTATATCCCCAACGGCCAAATCACAAAGGTTGCTAATTTCTCAAGGAGTAAAAAATCTCAAAAGTGAAAAATAAAACAGTAGCCATTAAAAAACGATTGTTCAAAGAAATTGCCCAATTAAGGGATGAAAGGGGATTTATAAGAGCCGGTTTGCCAAGATATAACCGGCTTTTTGGTCGCGATTCTTTAATTGTTTCCTGGCAACTTTTAAATATTGACTCAAAAATCTGCCAAAAAACATTAGAAATTTTAGCCAAACTTCAGGGTAAGAAAACCAATAAAGACAACGAAGAAGAGCCAGGGAAGATTTTACACGAAACCGGTTTGAAAAAGAAATTTAATCCAGAAATTCCCAATCTTCTCTTTCCTTATTATGGCTCTGTAGATTCTACCCTCTGGTTTTTAATTCTTTTTTCTTTCTATTTTAGAAAAACTAAAGATAGAAAATTTTTAAAAAAATATTGGCCAAATGTTTTATCTTCTTTAAACTGGCTCATAAATTACGGGGATAAAGATAATGATTTATTTTTAGAATATAAAAGAGAAAATCCAAAAGGACTCTTTCATCAGGGCTGGAAAGATAGTCTGAAAAATCATTTGAAAATTTCTCCTCCAGTAGCTATTGTTGAAGTTCAGGGTTATCAGTATTTAGCTTTAAAAAAGATAGCTAAACTTTCAAGGACTTTAAGCGATAGAAAATTGGAAAAAGCTTTGATCCTGAGAGCCGAAAATCTTAAAAAGAGATTTAATGAAAGATTTTGGATGAAAAAAGAAAAATATTTTGCCTTAGCTCTCGATAAAAATAAAAAGCAAAAAAAAACAATCACTTCAAATCCTGGCCATTTATTGTTTACAGGTATTGTAGAAACTAGGAAAGTGGCCGGAGTAGCGAAAAGATTGTTTCAAAAGGACCTCTGGACCCCATATGGAATTCGTACCCTTTCTACAAAAGAGTCAGATTTTGACCATTATTCTTCTCATTTAGGTTCTGTTTGGCCCCACGACAACTGGATAATTGCCCAGGGAATGAAAAAATTGGGATATAAAACAGAATATTTAAAAATAAAAAAAGCTCTTTTACGAGTTTATAAAAAATTAGGTTTTCTTCCTGAATTTTACGGCATTGTGAATAATGATATTATCTTAGAAATGGAAAAGCCCATTTGTTATCCTCAGGCTTGGGCATCAGGGGCTCTGCTTAATTTTCTTTCTTAAACATTCATTAAATTATCAGTACCCAAAGGTGCATTTTTAAGCAGTTTCTCGAAAAACTGCCTTCTTTTTTTCAAAAGGGATTGGGGAATTTCAGCTGGTTTAGCTTCTATCCCCCCGACAGCTAAATAAAAAATCACCAGTGGAAATATCTTACGAAAGGTAATTTTTTCTTTTAGAGAAAGAAGGTTAAGATAGTTTTGAATTAATTTTCTTCTAATTTCTTTTTTGGCTTGCCAGAGGTGAGTAAAAAAATAAGCAATATCAAAAGTAAAATTATTGATTTGAATAGATTCCCAGTCCAGAATTTTGAGACTTCCCCTTGAAACTATAAGATTTCCCAAATTAAAATCTCCGTGAGAAAAGCATCTGTTTTCTTTTTTCAGCAACCTCTCATTTTCTTGAAAAGCTTTTTTAATTTTTTGAACTAATTGTTTATTCAAAACTTTTCTTTCCAATAAAAAAGGAAGGGAGTCTTGAGAATCGAAATAATTTTTTTCGGAAAATTTTTTTAAATTAAATGACGAAAAAGGAGTTTGCTTTATTCGATATATTGCTTTCACTAAAAGCAAAAACCCCTCTTTTTTAATGTCTCTTTTTAGTTGTTCGTTGGTTCCCAAAAGAAAACCTGTTATATGTTCTCTGGTAAACCATTCAAAATCTTTTTCTATTTTGCTCTGATAAAGCTTGGGAATGTATTTTGAAATTTCAATTTCTTTTTCTTTCAATTTTTTCAAAAATAAAATTTCAGCCATCATTTTTCTTCTGGCATCAGGATTTTTGTGCAACCTGGCATAGAAAATCAATTTTTTTCCTTTTTCATCTCTGCAAATTGCTAAATATCTGTGTTTTCTCCCCCTCGTTTTTTTAATGAACTCTTTTGGTGAAACTTTGGGTTTTATTTTTAACTCTTTTAAAACTTTGTTAATTTTTTGCTCAATATTGGGAATTAGATTTTTCATATCATTTCTTCAGAATCCTTAGAAAGATCCTCTCATAATCATCTATCATTCTCTGGTAACTAAATTTTTTCTCCACCCAGCTCCTGCACTCCTTTCTTTTAATCTGGTCAACTTTCTTAATGGCTTTAATCATTTCTTCAATTGTTTTTATAACAAAGCCAGTTTTTCCGTCTTTTATTACCTCACTGGCTGACCCCCTATCAAAAGCTATTACCGGTGTTCCACAGGCCATAGCTTCAATAAAAGTTAAGCCAAAGGGCTCTTCCCATTGAATGGGACAGAGTAAAACCTTAGCTTGGCCATAATATTGGTAAGTTTTTTCATAGGGAACATTTCCGATATATCTTATATTTTTGCTCAGGAAGGGTTTTATTTTTCTTTCCCAATAATCCCCGGTATTGGGAGTGCCAGCAATGATTAGTGGTTGTTTTGCTTTTCGAGCAGCTACTACGGCTTCTGCCACCCCCTTAGTTGGTAAAAGCCGACCAAGGAAAAGACACTGATTTTTAGGTTGAGCCGAAAAAGGAAAAAGCTTTAAATCTAAGCCATTGTAAATTGTTGCTATCCAGTTTAGATTGGGGGCTGGCTTTCGCTGGGCATTTGATATGGAAACGAAATATTGGTTTTTACTCTGAAAGAGTTGAAATATTTCTTTTCTCCAGTGATATACCGGATCGTGAAGCGTATAAACAATCGGGATTTTTTTGAAAGCCAAACCAAAAGGTAGAGCTCTGTCTGCAGGATGAATATGGATAATATCCAACTTTTGCTTTATTGCTTCTTGATAGATTAAAGAAATAAGGTATTGGTCCCACAAATTAAAAATTTTACACTTTTCTCCTCCTCCGACCTGAGGACTAGAAATAATTTTTAAATCTTTTTTTCCAGAAAAACCGTGAAGAGGTTCTAAATTGCCAGAAATCATTTTGGTTACCCTTAGTTCTGATCCCTGAGGGGCAAAAAAGTAAATTTCATGTCCCTTTTTAGTTAAACCCTCAGCCACAGCCCCGGCAATAAACATGGGAGCGTAAATTATCCCTTGAGGAGGAGGAATGGTAAAATGACCCGTCACCATCATACCAATTTTCATTTTTTTGCTCATAATTTGGAAGTTAGAATTTTGTAATAAATTTTTTCGTAATCATCGGTCATTCTTTGATAACTAAATTGTTTCTCTACCCAGTTTCTACAATCTTCTCTTTTAATCCGGTCAATTTTTCTGATGGCTCCGACAAGCCCCTTAATGTTTCTTTTGCCTTTTTTGTCCAAAAATGGCACAACAAATCCTGTTTTCCCATTTTTAATAACCTCAGAAACCGAACCCTGGTCAAAAGCTATTACCGGTGTTCCACAGGCCATAGCTTCGGCCATAATTAAACCAAAAGGTTCTTGCCATTCAATTGGGTAAAGGCAGGCCCTGGCATTTCCATAAAAGTTAGCTAACTTTTCTTGGGAGAGTTCGCCCAAGAATTTAATTTTATTAGACAGGTGGGGTTTAATTTTCTTTCTAAAATATTCTTTTCTTCCGGGATCAAGACGACCGGCTAGAAGTAATTTGACCTGGGCTTTTTTAGCTGCCAAAATTGCATTTTCAATTCCTTTATAGGGATCGACTCTGGCTATCCAGACAAAATAATCTTTTGGTTTGGGGTTAAATTTATACAGCGATAAATCAATCCCATTATAAACAACCCAATTTCTGGGAAACTTCACCGGACAAAGCTTTCTTTGAGATTTTGAAATAAAACACCCGTAGCTGGTTTTCCTGTGAAGATTAAACATTTTGAGGCGAGTAGGGATTCTTTTGGGGTCAGTAATAGAGGCAGTATAAAGGGGGTTGTGAAAGGTGTGTAAGACGGGTGTCTTAGTTAATTCTTGGAAAAATAAGGTCCAGAGGTCTAGATGAGAATGAATGACATCAAAGTGGTCTGCTTCCCTGAAAGCGCGAGATAAATTTTCTAAATTCCAGAAAGGGTCTGTCCAGGGAATTTTGCCCTCCAAGAGCCCCTTGTGATAAACAGATACCAGTTTAGCTTTAGTTTTTGAATTGCCAGAAGCAAACAAAGTTACCTCGTGCCCCCTCATCACTAGCTCCTCGGTTAAATAGTGAACAATTCTTTCGATTCCCCCATATTTTTTTGGAGGCACAGGAATCCATAAAGGAGCAATTTGAGCAATTTTAAGTTTTTTTCTTTTTTTCATTTTTTAATATTTTATGATAAAGGGCTTCATATTTATTAACCGTTTTCTGAAGACTAAATTTTCTTAAAATATGCCTATGACAGTCTATTCTTTTAATTTCATTAATCTTTTTTAAGGCCCCCACCATTTCTTCTTGAGAATTTAGCAAAAAGCCTGTTTTTCCATGTTTTATAAGCTCGGGCATTGCTCCGGCTTTGTAGGCAAGAACCGGTGTACCACAGGCCATTGACTCAATAACAACAAGACCAAAGGGCTCGGGTCTCTTAATGGGATATAAAAAGGCTTTGGCGTTTTTGAAAAGTTCAACCTTTTTTTCAAAATCAGCAGCGCCCACAAACTGAATTTGTTTCCCATCAATCATTGGTTTTATTCTATATTCAAAAAAATCTTGATGCTCTTTTAGTATGACCCCAGAAATAATCAGTTTTTCTCCTGCTCTTTGAGCTATCTCAATGGCCTCGGCTATTCCTTTTTCTGGTGATATTTTTGAAAGCCAAAAAAGATAATCTTTAGGCTCTGGATTAAAGGGATACTTTTCGGTTGGTAAACCATGATAGATGGTTTTGACAAAATTTACCCCTGGAGCGCTTCTTCTCTGAGATTTTGAAATTGCCACATAGTTAATTTTAGGGAATTTTTTGAAGAGAATTATCATTTCCTCGTACATCGGATGGTGTAGGGTGGATACAATCGGTGTCTTAAAAAATTTACTGAAAGGAGAGGTATAGAATTCACAATGGTCATGGATAATATCAAACTGACCCTCTAGATCAGAAAGAGTTTTATAAAGTAAGGCAAAAACAGCATGAGGGGCGTTTAAGTTGGATCTCCATAGAGATTTTGGCCAGATGGGAACTAAATTTGCTTCGGTTTTTGAATCTCCTGTCGCAAAAAGAGTGACCTGGTGTCCTCTTTTTACCAATTCGTCAGAGAGCCAGGAAATAACAAGCTCGGTACCCCCGTAAGTATAAGGAGGAACCGGAATCCAAAGAGGTGCAACTTGAGCTATTTTCATTTAAGAAAGGCTTTCACCAGCTGAGCGAAAGTTTATTTTAATTAGTTGATTAAGCGTTCAATCTCTGATAATATTATATCAGATTTAGAAGATTTTGCCATCAGTGTGTTAAATTCCCCCATCGATGAAATTAAAAACAGATTGAATATAGTTGAGGTTATCGGAAGCTATATTAAACTAAAAAAAGCCGGAGCTAATTTTCGGGCCCTCTGTCCTTTTCATTCAGAAAAAAACCCCTCTTTTTTTGTAAGTCCGACTCGCCAAATCTGGCATTGTTTTGGTTGCCAAAAAGGTGGAGACATCTTTGCTTTTATTAAAGAAATTGAGGGCGTAGAGTTTGGTGATGCCTTGCGAATTTTAGCCCAAAGAGCAGGGGTTGAGCTAAAAAAACCTGACCCCAGACTGAAAACAGAAAGACAAAGACTTTACGAGATTTGTGAATTATCTACCCGTTTTTTTGAAAGGCAATTGACCGGAAGCTCAAAGGGTCAAGAGGTAAAAGAGTATCTTTTGGGACGGGGGATAAAAGAAGAATCTTTAACAAAATGGAGACTTGGTTGGTCGCCGGAAGTCTGGCGAGGTTTATCTGATTTTTTAGTTTCCAAAGGATACAAACGAGAAGAAATCGAAAAGGCAGGATTATCTATTAGAGGCGAAAAAGGTTCGTATTACGACCGTTTTCGGGGAAGAATTATTTTTCCAATTTTTGATTTAAACTCGCAGGTTATTGGTTTTGGGGGAAGGATATTTAAAAAAGAAGACGTGGCGAAATATATTAATACTCCCAATACTCTTTTGTATGACAAGGGTAAAGTTCTCTACGGCTTAGACAGGGCAAAAGTAGAGATTAGAAAAAAAGACTTTTGTATGTTGGTTGAGGGATATACCGATGTAATTCTGGCCCATCAGGCAGAAATGGAAAACACCGTAGCTACCTCGGGTACTGCCCTTACTCCCTTTCAATTAATTTTCCTAAAAAGATATTCTGATAATCTCTTTTTAGGCTTTGATATGGACATTGCTGGAGACACGGCTACCAAAAGAGGGATAGATTTAGCCCAAGTTAAGGGGTTTAATCTAAAAGTTATTCTTCTTCCCGAAGGTAAGGACCCGGCCGATGTAATCTCAGAAAACCCGGAGGATTTTACAAAACTGATTGATAATGCTCGCTCAATTTTGGATTTTTATTTTGAAACCACTCTTTCTAAAAAAAATTCTAAAACCCCTGAAGGAAAAAGAGAAATATCAAAAGTTCTCTTACCGGTTATAAAAAGAATTCCAAATAAAATTGAGCAATCTTTTTGGATACAAAAACTGGCTAAACAATTAGAAGTGGGAGAGGGAGCGGTTAGAGAAGAATTAAAAAAAGTGAAATTAGAAGAAGAAGCTTTTGGTTTAGAGGTCCAGGAGTTAGAAACCCTTCCCCAGAAATCAAGAAAAGAACTTCTCGAAGAAAGATTGCTTATCTTAATTATGAAATCTCAACTCCTTATTAATTCTATCTCCAAAGAAAACCTTGAATTCTTTTCTGCCAACGTCTCGCAGATTATTTCCTGTCTCAAGAAGAAAGAAAAAATTCCCCTCTCCCTTTCCGATTTCTTCAATTACCTTTCTTTAAAGGCCGAAGTTGAGCCAGAAATAGAAGAGATGGAAGAAGAATTCACAAATTGCTTAAAAGAACTTAAGTCCCTAGAGATAAAAAAGAAATTAAACAATATTTCCCAGAACATAAAAGAGGCCGAAGGAAATAAAGATATGAAAAAATGCGAAAAACTAATTGAAGAATTTAATTATTGGACTAGGCAAATTTTATGAGAAAAATAAGCAAAAAGAAAATCTCTCGAAAAAGAAAAGACACCAGAAAGATTCGTAAAGAAAGGGTGAAAAAGAAGGCGCTGAAAAAAGGAAAGATTAAAAAGAAAAAAATCAGAGAGAAAAAACCAAAAGCGAGGAAAGTTTTTGTTTTTTCTCCTGAAAAACTTAAGGAACTCTTTGAAAAAGGAAAAGAGCGCAGATTTGTGACCTTCTCTGAAATTTTGCATTTATTTCCTGCTGTAGAGAAAGATGTTGAGGGACTAGAGGGGCTTTACGAAGAATTAGAAAAAATGGGTATAGAAGTAAAAGAAGCCAGAGAATTTTTGGAGATTACCAAGAAACCAAAGAAAAAAAGGTTTTTAGAAGCCCGAACAATTGATCCGGTGCAAATGTATCTAAAAGAGGTTGGCTCCTATTCCTTAATTACTCCGGATAAAGAAAAAGAATTAGCCAAAAGAATCGAAAAGGGAGACGAAGAAGCAAAGAAAGAACTGGCTCGAGCTAACCTCAGGCTGGTAGTTTCCATTGCCAAAAGATATATTGGGAGGTCTCCCAACATGACCCTTCTAGATTTAATTCAGGAGGGAAACTTGGGTCTTTTTCGGGCAGTAGAAAAATTCGACTGGAGAAGAGGATATAAATTTTCAACTTATGCCACCTGGTGGATAAGACAGGCTATTACCAGGTCCCTGGCTGACCAGGCGCGAACTATAAGAATTCCCGTCCATATGATAGAAACCATTTCCAAGTACACCCAGGTGAGACGTCGACTTTTAAAAGAGTTGGGCAGAGAACCTTTGCCCGATGAGATTGCAGCCGAAATGGGCCTTGAAATAGATAAAGTTCACCACATAATGAGCATTGCCCAAAGAACTATTTCTCTGGAAACGCCAGTAGGGGAAGAAGAAGATAGTGTTTTACTCAAATTTATAAAAGATGAAAAAGAAATCCCTCCCTCTTTGAAAGCAGCCAGAACTCTATTGCGGGGAAGACTTCAAGAAATTCTGGTTGATTTAACTCCCAGAGAACAAAAGATATTATCAATGAGATTTGGTCTTAAAGATGGAGTTACCCACACCTTAGAGCAAGTAGGTCAGGTTTTTGGAGTAACCCGAGAAAGAATTCGTCAGATTGAAGCCAAATCCCTTGAAAAAATTCGAGAACATCAAAAATTGAAAAAACTGAAAGGATATTGATTCCTGATAAATAATTAGTTATTATTTATTATCAATCCGGGATAGTTCAGCGGTAGAACGGCGCCCTGTTAAGGCGAGGGTCGGGGGTTCGAATCCCTCTCCCGGAGCAGGCTTGTGCTCGGTTCGAGCGACCGAGACGTCCTAACCCGAGTTTTTCTCTCGGGCTTGCTTTCTAAAAAGAAAGGATGTATGATGAAAATAGAGATTCTGAGAGTTTTGGACTACAAATAGTTACCAGATTATCATTAAGGAAAATACTCAATAATACTATTTGCAACTCACCGTTATAAGGAGTTGCTTTTTATTTGCAAAATATGATTCCAAGATTCAAAAAGGTTAAAAAACTTACAAACCTACACTTAAAAAAAGAGGAGTTTTTAGAGGAGCATAATAGGTTGTCTCCCGTAAACTTGAGAGCTACTATTTCTTTGCTTTCTCGTTTCAGAATAGAAAAAGCATCGCTTTTTAAGGATGATAATTGGTCTATAGATAAACTCAGGAGACCGTTTATTTTATGGCTTATTTCTGTGTCGTGGGATAAAAAGAAAGTATAAATTTGACTAGATAGATTATGAAAAATAAAAAGAATAAAAATTATTACAGAAATAAAACAAGACACAGACGATTTTTAAAAAGACACAGAAATAAATAAATTTATTCAATCTTGACGTTTTTATAACAATAGATTATTATATAGAGGTAAGTTTCTATTAAATTTCCCTTCCTTACATATTTTATTAATTATGTAAGTCCTGAAGGAGAAAAAATAGTCGGTCGGCTTACTCATTAATAAATTATTAAGGAACAAATATGACAAAAAAATTATTTGTCGGAGGGTTATCTTACGAAACCACCGAAACGACTTTAAAAAAGACTTTTTCCCAAGCCGGGACCGTTGAATCGGTGACTGTGATTACCGATAAAATGTCCGGCCGATCAAAAGGATTTGGTTTTGTTGAGATGTCTTCCGAAGAAGAAGCTAAAAAAGCGATTGAAATGCTTAACGGCAAAGAGATTGACGGAAGAAGCATTACTGTAAACGAAGCTAGGCCTTTAGAGTCTCGTCCTCCTCGAAGAGGTGGGTTTGGCCGCGAAGAGCGAAGAGGATTTAGGGGAGACCGAAGAAATCGCTATTAGAATTTTGGAAAAATCCCTCTAAGGGGATTTTTTCATTTCCCTTTTATACTTTCTAAGTTTAGCTTAAAATAGCTCCGATTTATCCTTCCGTAGTCTTGACGAAGCCCTCCTCCGCCCCGCCATTGCGGGGCTACGGAAGGGCGAAGGAGGACCGAGACGCGTTATGGGAAACCCTCAAAAACCTCCAATTTTTCCTCTAAACCACAGGTTCGAGACCGACTACCGGAGCTCGCTTGCCCGAGAATTTTTCTCAGGTTTTTGTGATATATTAATAATGATAAAACCATGTCGGACCAAGAAGGTCTAGCGGCGACCTGGTGTAAATCTTAATAATTATGATTGATGTTAATAAAATTAAAAAAATCCGTGAGACATATGGTCTCATACGAAAACTTTCTGCCATAAATGGTCCGAATGTTAACGAGGCATTATTAGATCGGGTAATATATAATTCCGAAACATTACCTCCTTTAGGAAAAGAATATTGGTGGTTTCTTTTTTTCGGACAAGGTGAAGAAAAACCTGCACAAGTGATGTTAATGATATTTAGAAAACATGGAAAGAAAATGCTGTTTAACGATAAAGAGATAATACTTAGAAATTTAGGAAAAAACAAATTTCAAGCCGTCACTACTGGTTGGGTATATGATGGAAAAAGACTCCACGATTTAGGAGACACAAATGCTATTACAGAAATTCAAGCCAAATCGATATTTTCTGAAATCTCGGGCCAAGAGATGACATTTAGTGGTAGCTTTCCAAATTACAGGCTAAAGATAGACGATGCCATTAACTTGAATATCAGAAAAACAAAGCACTTCCATAATAAAGAAGCATTTGGCGCTTTCATGCCTCCTTTTGGTGCGGGTTGTGTGAACATTTACTCAGAGGTTGATGGCGTTGTATTGGGAAAAAGGTTCAGGGGGACAGGACATCTGCAAAAAGTTGTTGGCGTGACAATGCTCGGACCTTGGCACTGGGGAAGAGTATTATTCCAAAATAGTGCTATGGTAAGATTTTTCTGTATTAAAATTGGTGAAAATTCAAGAAAATATTTCCATAGTTCCTTAGATTTTTATGATTATAAGAATGGTGAAATTATTAAGTTTAATAATCCAAGATTGAAAATATCAAAAAGAAAAGGCGATACGCTATTATGGATAGTCGAAGGTAGAGATAACGATAAAGATTTCAAAATTGTATTAGAAACTTATACAAGAAAACAATTCATTGCAAGAGGCGGTGGTTCACTGGTGTATAATGAATACGCCGTGATACCCAAAGAGCTTAATCTCAAAAGTAAGGGTAGACTGATTACCTTGGATGATGTGGGTAATGGCGTGGGAACCTTTGAAGATGTTTATTGGTGAATTGTTATCTGAACCTGGGAAATTTTTCAGGAAATTCCTAGGGTTTTTGATAAAATCAAAAGCCCCGCAAGATTATTGCGGGGCTTTTCCGTTCTAGACTATCTTTGGAATCTTTGACCTCTTCTTTTGGCGTGGCACTCTCTACAGTAAATGGGTCGATCCGGCGAGGGTTGAAAAGGAAGTTCAGTAATTTTCGTTCCACAATCAGCGCAGGTCCAATCTCCCTGATACATTTTACGTTCAAACCCTTCGCTCGGTTTACGTTCAAATTTTTTAAAAGCCATATTAGATTTTTATGTGACTAAAATAAAAAGCGACCTTTCTGACTTCTAAGTCGCTCTACTTGTTTGGGCTTTTAATTTTACAATTAAAGACTTACTTAAGATACTTCGACTTATCGGTCTGAGTATATTATAGCTGTTATCTTTTATAAGTCAAGAGGGTTGGTACTACATTGGCTAAACGGAGAAAATTTATCCAAAACAGGTTAAATTGCGTTTTATTCTCGGAGCACTCCGGTAAACTCAGTGCGAGTCATTGATTGAGAATTCACCCTGAACGAAAGGTTTATGTACAGTTTTCTCGGACATCTCCATTTGATATAATGTAAATAATAAAACAACATGACGCCATTTAGAGAAGCTCAGACCAACTGGAAATATCTTCTAATTGCCTTTTTTGTAGCTACCCTGACCGCAACAGCAATTTTGATTTATATAAATCACGTTATGGTTGATGTAGCCTCTTTGTACCAATTTCGGAGAATAGAACAGCTCGAAAAATGGGCCGGAGAAGAAACAGGCATCGAACAATAGCTAAACAAAAAAGAATATTGATAAATGTTTAAAATTATGCTATTTTATCTTACTGTCCTTTAAAAAAGGCAGGTGAAACAATGGGAAACCAAATCGGCTATGTTTGCATAATGTCTGAATTGGAAAAAGAGAAAGAAGTAGTAGAAGCAACCAAAGCCATCAGAGAAGTAGAGGGGGCTTGGGTAGTGTACGGTAACTACGATATCATTGCTAAGGTCACTGCCAGGGACCTAAAAGCATTAAATAATATTGTTCAAAATCAGATTAGGCAAATACCAAATGTTCGAGCAACCCTTACCTTTCCGGTCGTCGAATCTGAATTAAGTAGTTCTTTTAAAGCCATTCCATAGTTTGTCAAAAGCCCAATTTTGGGCTTTTTTATTTTTCGTTTTTTTTACAAAACGGCGGCTACTCAGTTTATATTAAACCCTTCTTGTGTTAAAATATATAATATAAAAATTCAAGCGTCGTATTATTTTTTTATGATTTTGGGTATAGATAAATTATTAGAATTAATAAAGAAGCAAAAACTTATTGAAGGCTTGGACAAAAAAGAAATTAACCTTGAAGGATGCGGGGTTGATTTAAGAATAGGTGAAATCTATGAGATGGAAGAGGGAGGGGGTTTTCTTTACCGAGAGACCAGAAAAACCCCGAATTACAAATTAGTGGCTAAATTTGAAAAGGTAAAATCAGCCAGCCAGCAGAAAAAAATAAAATTGGAGCCAGGAAACTTTTATATTGGAAAGACGGTTGAAACAATAAATACCCCTAAAAATCTTTTCGGGATTTTTATTCCCCGGGGTACCTTTTTTGCTAATGGGGTTTTGGTTTTGGGTTTTAGGGTAGATCCAGGATACAAAGGAAATTTTCGATTTCACTTAATTAATTTATCAAATAATAATTTCGAGATAGAAATGGGAGCTCGAATAGCCAATATGATTTTTCTTCGCATTGAAGGCAAAACCAATCTTTATAAGGGACAATGGCAAGGAGGCAGAGCCTTTATAAAAAAAGAAGAAAAACAAATTAAACAAAAATAAAAGGTCAACTCTTTTTAAAACATCAATAAAAACATGTTATCTCAAATACCTATTAATCTTGAGAAAATTAAGAAAGAAGATTTGGATAGAGAAATACTAAGAGTGGGAATAATAGCTGAATTGGACGCCGTCAATCTTTATGAACAAATGGCAGCCATGACCGAAAATGAACACATTAAGAAAATTCTTCTGGACATAGCCAAGGAAGAAAAAACCCATGTGGGAGAATTTCAGGCCCTCTTGTTAAAGAAAGATTCAGAGCAGGTGAAAGAATTAGAAGAGGGGAAAAGAGAAATTGAAGAATTAACAGAATAGAAAGGTTAAAATAACCAACGCCAAGAGCCGCAAAACACGGTTTCGTTGGTATAAAAGCGCCTAAAACATAATAAACCTGTTAAATGTTTCCACTTTATGATGAGTCTCGAGCCCTGGGCAAAATTCCCTGGGTCACGATATTTTTAATTTTCGTGAACGTGGTTTTCTTTTTTGTTTCTTTATCTGACCTCGAAGCATATATAGAAACTTTTGGTTTCTTTCCAGTCCTATTTTTACAGGGGCAAGCGCTTTTTTCTTTATTTTCTTCAATGTTTCTTCACGGAGACTTTTTGCACCTTTTTGGAAATATGTGGTTTTTATGGATATTTGGAGACAATCTTGAGAATTATCTGGGAAAAATAAAATTTTTATTTTTCTATTTTTTATCTGGTATCGGGGGTAGCTTGCTTTATTCTCTTACCGCTCCAGACAAATCTATTCCCGTGATTGGCGCCTCAGGAGCCATTTCTGGGGTTTTAGCAGGTTACCTAATTCTTTTTCCTCATCATAATATAAGGGCTTTGGTGCCAATGCTTTGGTTTTGGCGCATTATAAGCATTCCAGCTCTAATTTATATTGGTATCTGGTTTTTGTATCAATTTATCTATTTGGGCTCTGACCCATTTATCGCTTACTGGGGCCACATCGGTGGTTTTTTAACTGGTTTGCTCTTAATTTATTTATTTAACAAAAAAAGAACAGAGTGGACTTGACAATAAATGGTTATGGGTATATACTCATAATATAAACCCGGTAGAATAGACAAATTTACCTACGGGGTAAAGGTCGAAAGTATTAGATAGTAATAATTAAGAAATTTAAACAATATGCCACGCGGAGATAGAACAGGCCCTATGGGCTTAGGACCAATGACAGGAAGGGGATTTGGGTATTGTGCGGGTTACCCTCACCCGGGCTATATGAACCCAATTGGAAGGGGTTGGGGAAGAGGAATGGCTTGGCGTCGGGGATGGGGTGGAGGTTGGGGCAGAGGATGGAGACGAGGTTGGGATCCTTATTGGGGTTACCCTGATTTTCCTTATTCCGCTCAACCCCCCACAGCAAAAGAAGAAAAAGAGATGTTAAAAGAAGAAAAAGAAATTCTTTCTGAGGAACTGAAGGCTTTAAGAGAAACAATGAAGGCAATTGAAGAGAGGATTAGGGGATTAGAAAAGAAAAAGTAAATTCTATGATGGCAAACAGAAAAGGCCCACCCCCTCCTGATTTACCTACCGGAGGGAAATTCCGAGCCCCTGGTCGCGGTGGCCGTGGTCGACAACCCGGTGGTTTTGGATTAGGCCCAGAAGGAGAATGTGTTTGTCCTAATTGCAACACCAAAATTCCTCATAGAAGAGGAATACCTTGCTACAGCCAAAAATGCCCTCAATGTGGTGGTTCTATGAGTAGGGTTCGTTAAAGTATTATAATTTTATGAAAATTGCTATTTGCGCAATGGGCTCGGATTTAGATTCCCAAATCTCACTCGTCTTTGGGAGGGCGCCCTTTCTTTTAATTTTCGATTTAGAAAAAAAAGAGCTTAAATCTATTCCAAATCCCGGAATTCAAGCTTTTCGAGGAGCCGGAGTAGCAACCAGTCAAATAATTGTCTCAGAAAAGATTGAGGCTATAATTGCGGGCAATTTTGGCCCCAATGCTGCTGCCTTTTTACAAATGTCAGGAGTAAAACTTTATCCTATTGTGGGAATAACGGCTAAAGAGGCTGTAGAAAAATATCAAAAGGGAGAATTGAAAGAAATGAAAAAACCTACTACTACCCCCCCTGGCTTCGGTTTTCAAGGAGGAGGTTTCGGCCCGGGCCGAAAATATCGGAAGAGACGAAGAGGGCCATAAATTGAATCTTTTTATTGATGACTACGAAAGAGATACTAAAAAAGGGGGAAGCAACCTCAAAAAAAGTCGCCTTTGTTGTGTTTTTATTTGCCGGAGCTAAGACTCTGGCTGGTTTAGCGTCGGGCAGTATAGCTCTTTTATCCGACGCCCTTCACAGCATTGGGGATGTTTTTGAAATTCTTTTGGTTTGGTTGGGCTTTAAAATTTCTCAAAGAAAGCCAACCAAAAAGTTTCCTTATGGATTCTATAAAGCAGAAACTCTTGTTGCCCTGATTGTTTCTGTTTTAATTTTATATATTGGCTTTGAAATTGCAAAAGAAAGCTATCAGAGAATATTTACTGTTTATACTTTAAAGATTCCATATATTGCTTTGGGAGTAGCTGTTTTGGATGCAATTTCTATTTATTTTTTAGGTAGGTATGAAGAAAAAGTGGGCAGAGAGATAAACTCTCAAAGCTTGATTGCAGACGGTAAAGAGTCAAAAACCCATATTATTTCTTCTTCATTAGTGGTTCTGGGAATTTTAACTTCTTATTGGGGAATTCCGAGAATAGAAGGAATCGTGGGTATTTTACTTGCCCTACTTGTTTTTAGGGTTGGTCTTGAGTCCTTAAGGGATGCGGGCTTTTCTTTGATGGATGTAAGTCCCAGTAAAGCGGTAGAAAAGAAAATCAAAGGTATTTTGGAATCTATCCCTAGGGTGGAGGAGTTTTCTGATATCAGATTGCGAAAATCGGGCCCTTTTATTTTTGGTCAAGTAACAATTCGGGTGAAAAAATTTTTAGAGGTTGAAAGAGCTCACGAAATTGCAGATAAAATAGAGCGAGAGGTTAAAAGCAATGTTCCTCAATTAGAATCTCTTATTGTTCATGTGGAGCCCTTCAAAAAATTGGAACAAAAAGTTGTTATTCCAATTAAAGAAAAAAAAGAATTTGATTCTCAAATTGATAACCGCTTTGGTAGAGCTGAATTTTTTGCCACATTGAAAGTGAAAGGAAAGAAAACCGAATCTTTAAATTTTCGAGCTAATCCTTTTAAAGAAAAAGAAGTCAGAGCAGGTCTGGCAGTAGTCAGGTTTTTATTAGAAGAAAACCCAGATATTTTAATTACAAAAGAAATTGGTCCTATATCTTTTCATACTTTAAGGGATAATTTGGTTGAGATATATAAAGCAGAAAGTGGTAATATCAATGAAATAATAAAAGCTTTTTTTGAAGATAGATTAATTAAATTAGAAGTACCCACTCAAAAAAAAGAATAATTAGAAGATATCAAGATGCAAATTGCTTCAGCTACAAATGGAAAAAACTTGGAAGCAAAAATAGCTTTCCATTTTGGCAGGGCTGAAAATTACTTAATTTACGATATTAAAACAAAAAAATTTAAGGTTCATCAAAATCCAGAATTCTTTGGTAAAGAAGAATTGCCACCTGACCTTTTGAACCGATTTGGTGTAAATGTTGTCATAGCTTTTAGTCTAGGCCCAAAGGCTTTTGATAAATTCAAACAATATGGAATTAAACTATATAAAGCTATTGAAAAAAATATTTTAGAAAACATAAAGGCATTCGAAAGAGGAGAACTTCGTCAATTAGAAAAACAAGATATTTACTAATGAAAAAGCAAAAATTAAAACATAGGACTCAGAAATTAAAGAAATTCGTCATCACCGGTGGAAAAGGGGGTACTGGGAAAAGCACCGTTGCTGTTTTATTTGCAAATAAATTTATTAGAAAGAATAAAAGAATTGTTCTTGTAGATTGTGATGTTGAATGTCCGAACGATTATCTGCTTTTGGGTCAAAAATTAGGAAAGCCTCGCGAGAGAGTCTATGCTGAGTTCCCAAAATTGATTAAAGAAAAATGTACGAAATGTGGGTTATGTGCTAAAACCTGTCGAAGCAATGCTATTTTCCAGGCTCCTGGAGAACATCCAGTCTTTATTAAGGAATTATGTTCAGCTTGTGGAGCTTGTTGGTTAGTTTGTCCTTTTGGAGCTATTAAACCCGAAAAAGAAGAAGTAGGGCAGATTTTTTTCAATAAAATGAAAGATAATTTCTGGTTAATTACGGGGGCTGCTAATCCAGGTCTTGAAGAAACAGGTCCTATAGTAACTCAGACAAAAAAATTTGCTCTCAAATTTGCAAGAAAAATAAAAGCAGAAATCGTTTTGTTTGATACAGCTCCTGGTACCCATTGTCCGGTAATTACGGCTCTTTTGGGTTCTGATTTAGCTTTTTGCGTTACCGAACCCACCCCAATGGGAACTCATGATTTAAATTTGATTTTGGATTTGTGCCAAAAATTAAAAGTTTCAGCTAAAGTGATTTTAAATCAGGCAGATTTGGGAGATAAAAAAGGAGTTAAGAAAATAGTTAAAAAATTTAAGACAAAAATCGAAAAAGAAATTCCTTATTCTAAAAGACTAGTTGAGGCTTATTCAAAGGGCAAATTGCTCAACTTTCAATTATGCCAAATTTAGTTTTAAGCGCAAAAAACCTAAACGTAGAACTGGGCGGAGAAAAAGTGTTAGAAGATTTAAGTTTTGACTTAAAAGAAAAAGAAATTTTAATTATTTTAGGACCAAATGGAGCCGGGAAAAGCGTTCTCTTAAGAACTTTATTGGGATTGATGCCTTTTAATGGTGAAATTCAATGGAAGAAAGACATTCATGTTGGTTATGTCCCGGAAGAGTTTTTTGTTTCTTCAACTTTACCCTTAAGCGTGAAAGAATTTTTCCGTTTTAAAAAGGTTTCTCAAAAGCAAATTTTAACAGCCCTAAATTATGTGGGTATGGAGACCTCAGAAAAATTTTTAAAAAAGAAATTGGGAACCCTTTCTTCTGGCCAATTGAGAAGGATTCTTATTGCCTGGGTGATGGCAGACTTGCCAGACGTCATTCTTTTAGACGAGCCGATGGTTGGTATTGATATTCACGGTAGAGAAACAATCCATGACTCTCTAGAAAAAACCTGGGCAGAGCAAGGACAGAGTATTATTTTAGTAAGCCACGAGATAGGAGAGATTGTTAAGAAGGCAGATAGGGTTCTGGCTATAAACAAAAGAAAATTATTTTTTGGCCCACCAGAAAAAGTTATTACCCCGCATAATTTAGCTAAAATTTATGGATCTTCAATTATTTTATAGTTTAATAGTGGGTATTTTTGTGGGCGGAACAGCAGGCTTTCTGGGTTCTTTAATGATTACAAAAAGAATGGCTTTGGTTGGTGATGCTTTAGGACACGTGGCTCTGCCCGGAGTAGCTTTGGCCTTAATTTATGGATTTAATGTTTCTTGGGGCGCTCTTCCTTGTTTAGCTTTGGGGATTGTTTTGATCTGGTTTCTTGAGATGAAGACAAAATTACCAATGGAAGCTTTAACTGGAATTGTTTTTACGGCCTCTGTAGCCATTGCCTTTTTGTTTTTGCCAGAAAGCGAAGTTTCAACAGCTTTAGTTGGTGATATTTCTCAAATAAATCTATCTGACACTTTCATTTCGGTGATTCTGTCGCTAATGGTTTTTTTGATTTTGAGAAACATTTTTTCTCAGATGATTTTAATTAATCTTTCTGAAGAATTAGCGTATGTTGAGCACGTTGAAGTGAAAAAATATAACCTCATTTACCTTATTTGTATTGCTCTTATCGTGGCTTTTGGTATTAAAGTAACAGGTTCCCTTTTAATGGGAGCCCTGGTCATTACTCCGGCAGCTGCAGCTCGCAACATTGCTCGCAATTTATTTCAGTATTCTTATGGCTCTTTAATAATTGGGGCTCTTTCTTGTGCAATAGGTATTTTGCTTTTCAAATCCTTAGGCTTACCAGCAGGCCCCCTAATTATTTTAATTGCCTCTTTCATATTTTTAATTTCCCTGGTATTTAGAAAAAAATGAAAATTGTAATTGCTTCAGGAAAGGGGGGAGTAGGAAAATCAATGTTGGTTTCAGCTTTGGCTATGCTATTTAATAAAAAAAAGAAAATAGTAGCTGTAGATTGTGATGCCGATGCCCCCAATCTAAACATTTGGTTAAACGAAATAGGGGAGTGGGAAAAAATTATTAAAGTTATAACTTCAGCCAGACCAGAGATTGATTATAAAAAGTGTAACGGTTGTGGTTTGTGTGTAAAAAATTGTCGCTTTGAAGCTTTAGAAATGGTTAACAATAAACCAAAATTAAACAGGTTTCTTTGTGAAGGTTGCGGTGCCTGTGAGATTATCTGCCCGCAAAAAGCCATAATCTTAAAACCGGTTCAAAACGGAGAAATAAGAATTAAAAAAACAAAATATGGTTTTCCTTTAGTTTCAGGTCAACTTTATCCAGGAGAGTCAGGTTCTGGGAAGGTGGTAACTGAAATAAAAAAAGAAGCAGAAAAGCTTAACCATGAGGTTATGGTTTTAGATTCAGCGCCGGGAACAGGTTGTCCGGTTATCGCTTCTTTACAGGGAGCTGATTTTGTGGTTTTAATTTCAGAACCAACTCCCTCTGGATTTTCTGACTTAAAAAGAGTTTTAATGGTTGTGGAACATTTTAAAATTCCCTGGGGTCTGGTAATTAATAAATGGGACATAAATTTGCCATTAAGTAATAAGATGGAAAAATGGGCCAAATCAAAACTCTTGGGAAAAATTTCTTATGATCAAGAAATTTTTAGAGCTGTCTCTAATTTAACTCCAATTTTGGAAACTCGTTTAAAAGCCAAAAAAGAAATTAAGAAGATTTTTGATAATCTAAATAAGTTATATGGTTAGACCAATCAAGCCGCGAAGAATTTTCTTTGACCCAAATGTTACTTATTTTAAACCAAGAGCAATGCCTCTTTCTGAATTAGAGGAGGTGGAATTGAGGGTAGACGAATTGGAATCTCTGCGACTTTGTGATTTTAAAAATTTAGACCAGACTGAAGCTGCAAAGAAAATGAAAGTTTCTCAGAGCACTCTCCAGAGAATTCTAACTTCGGCTCGGAAAAAAGTAACAGAAGCCCTGGTTGAGGGAAAGGCAATTAAGATACAGAAAAAATAATTTTAAGATGGAATATTCATTACTTTCGATTTTTGTATTGGGTTTAATTCATGGTTTAACGCCAGATGAGCATACCTGGCCAGTTATTTTTGCTTATGTTCTATCCCAAAAAAAATGGACAGAGGGAATACTAGCTGCAATTTTCTTTGTTTTGCCAGCAACTATGGTCTGGGCCTTCATTGCTGGGATTTCTGGTTTTCTGGGTTCGGTAATCTGGCAAGAAGGTTATGAAACCCATGTTCACACCTTATTGGGAGCTTTAATGATAATTTTGGGCTTGTATGTGCTTAGATTTTTAAAATTACCTCACTTTCGCAAAGAACACTCTGGCGAAGAAAGGTCCGAAACAATGACATTGTCACAGATTTCTCTATTTGGATTTATTTTGGGTTTTGGTCCCTGTATACCAGTTTTGATGATGTATGCTTTTGCTGCCGAGCTACACTCTTCCTTTTTAGGGGCTCTTTCTGGCATTTTGTTTGGTTTGGGCACAATGCTTACCCTATCTTTTATTGCTGGCATCACAGGAGGAGCTCTGAATTTTATAGAAGGAAAATCCAGAAAGAATCTTTCTAAAATTTGTGCTCGAATAAGTGGAAGCATTTTAATCCTTTTTGGTGTCTGGCTAATTATTTCTATCTTTATCTAAAACCCTTGCTTTTTCTTTAAAATTTTGTAAAATAAGGGCAGAAGTTTAAAAAAGAGGTGAGAGGGTATGGTAGAAATTATTTCCGGTTATGAAGGTACAGAAGTTGATAAGTTTATTGAGCTGGTAAAAGAAATCTGGAAAAAACAAGGAAGCAAAGTTAAAGGAGCTGAGAACCGTTATCAAATAATAACAGGGTTTTACACCGATAACGCTGCTTTAGTGCCAACCGTTACTACTAGAAGAGGAACAGAAATAGTAATTGCTTTCAATCTTGAGCCCGAAGATAGACAAAAAATAGAAAAAGCAGCTAAGGGCATAGGATTATCGGTGAGCTCACGTCCCTATCTCTGGTTTGATGATGTTCCTTTATTGCCTCCTAGTAAGAGAGAGCCCCCTAACAAAACAGAGCCAGAGAGTTAAGACAAACACTTTGATACCATTGGTAAAACCCAATGGTTTTTTAATTTTTGCTTGACTATACTAATTTTATTTGCTAAAATTAATTACCGTTAGAAAATCTAACGGAAAAATAGAAAAGGGAAAAAAAAGAAAAAGAAATCAAGGGAAGCAACATGACTGACGGAAATGAGGGATTGCTGAGAGGGAACTATAACAGAAGCTTCCGACCCAGACTGGAAGATTCTGCAATTACGATTGAAGATGCGCATCTTCTTTTACGATTCGGAGATTCTAAGCTCAAAGCAAGAACGAGAGCACTTTTAGTGAAAAACGGTCATCAATCTCCATAAAACTAAATCAAAGCATTGTCTTTTAAGACTCAGTTCCCCTTTTCTTTTTATATAGTTCTTTTAAAAAATTTTCTAATTAAAAAAGCGAGGTTATTTTATCTGATTTATATCTTCCTCGCTTTTTGTATTTTTAGATGAAGGAGAATTTATTCACCCAAGATTAATCCTTCTTTTGGATTCTAGTCTACGTAAAAAAAACTCGATATCTTCAGGTTTATAAAGACGATAATTATTAATAGGGTGGCGAAGGGCTTTTAATTTTCCTTTTTTGTCCCAGTTTCGCAGGGTTAGGGGAGTTACTTCTAATATCTCAGATGTTTCTTTTATTGTTAGGTATTTTCTTTGGGGAGGTATATCTATATGATGGAGTGGCATAAAATGTTGTTTTATGAGTTTTTATTAAGGTTTTATTGGTATCGATTAATATAATTTTATCCGAAAACATTAATAAACTTTATTATATTATTTTATCTTATTCGAAAACCCCTTGTCAACTGTGATACGGGAAGACTTCCCGTACATTGTTATTGTTTCTCCCTGTCCCGAAAAAAATGACTTGTGGGACACCCATTTTCTGTATTTTTTGATCCCCTGGTCTATAAATTAGGTTTTGGGTTATCCACAGCTTGACAAGCTACTCCGGATAGGAAAAAATTAATTAACCATACGAAGAAATCTCGAGGGTCGAGATTTCTGGAAACCTTAATATCTTAAGGTTTCCCAGTAGCTCTTTACTTTATAGTTCTTTTGATAATTATTTTCTATGAGTTCCTTTATAAGTTTTTATTTATGGCGCATTTCACAGGCGCACCTCTCTCCTTGAGAGAAGCAGCCAGGATTCTGGGATACAATCCAGATTATATCGGTTATTTGATTAGAGAAGGTCAAATAAGAGGAAAGAAGACACATAAGAATTTCTCTTGGCGGGTAAATACGCAATCAGTAATAGAATATTGTTATGAGAGAAGAAGGGGAGTAAAAAATATTGATAAAAAAGAGGTTTCTCTTGTCGAAGCAGCCAAAATTTCAGGATACGCTCCGGATTACATAGGTTATTTAATTCGTCAGGGAAAAATTAAAGGTAGAAAAGTTCCCATCCAGGTTTCTTGGTTGGTCAGCCAAAAAGAAGTTGAGAGGTATCGCAAATTAAAAAGACGTTCGGCTGAGCTCAGTCGAATTCATAAAAAAACATCTGGTAGGAAAAAAGTAGGACAGGTTCCGGTTTTTGTTATTCCCCAAAACACTTCCAAAATTTTCAATATTAGTTTGCGTCTAGCCCTAGCAGCTTTTATAATTTTCTTTTTTATTTCTGAATTTGCCCCAGCAAAATTTTTGCAAAGTACAATTGGGGCTGTTTTTTTTGAAGAAACAAAAATAGCCAATTTCTATACTACTCTTTCGTACGGGGAATGGCAGAACCCAGAAAACGTACAAGGACCACCAGAGGTCGGACCTCTGGCAAACATAGATTCATTCTCGGAAATCAATTCGGCACTTTATATAAATGGACCCCTCAGTCTTGTCGCTGAAAATTTTGTTTCACCAGATATTACTACTCAAGATTCCACTGCGGAAACTGGAAAGGAAGAAACCTTAACAGCCGAATCGACAACCACTGTCTTAAATTCAGGAATTTCGTTAAGTAAAAGAATTGCCTTTATTCGAGACTCTATTTTTGGAAACATCAGAAAGTTTTTTGGACTGAAAGCACAAGCTCAAGAAACTACTTTTTCTGCTAAAATTAAAATCTCTTTTGCTCTCGGAGAAAAAAAACCTGATATTTCTATAATAGAACAAAAAGAGAATAGCACCTCTTCCGAAGAGCAAACTAGTTTCTGGAACAAAATTAAAAACTTCCTTGGTAGTTTAGTTTCAAGGATGAGCTCAATAGCCAAAGCCCAGGAAGGCGGACAGGATGCGACAAATTCTGCAATGTTTGAGACTCATTCTACCTCTACTAATGGATTATCTACGGCACCCTTTATTAACGCTCCTTTTCCCTTAGAGGAAGCTACAATTACTGAAATCCCAACACCAGATAATAATGATACAGAGCAGTCAACTACCACCCAGGCAATTCCAGCACCAGACGCTACCAGTGGCGGTGCGGAGCAAGAAGCTACCACTACCGAAGAAATTACTGAAGTAATTACTGAAAGTATCGGGGGGACAACAACCCAAGAACTTTTAGTTGCCGAAGCTACTACCACCACAGAAGCTACTACCACTCAAGCTACCAGCACCGAAGAAATTAGCGAACCCCCAATAATAGAAGAGACCTTACCAGACATTGATACAAAAATTATAATTTTGTGGTCTTTAGACGGTCAAAACTGGCAGGTATTGGATAAAATTTCTTCTCATTCTCTATCCAATGCTTTAAATGGTGGCTATTTTGAATATGATGCTCTGTTTTTACAAAGTTTTGAAGAAGTTGAAAATCTAAAAATTAAATTTGAGGGAATGGTTGGGGGAGAAACCAAAGAGACAGTTTTTGTAGATAGTGTCTGGGTTGAAGTGGCTTATAAGCAACAAGCAACAAGCGACCAGCAACAAGAACAAGTTTCTGAAGAGCCAACAGAGCCCGAAGAAGCAGTCTTGGAAGAAATGCCAGTAGAGGAAGAAATACTAGAGGAAATAATTGAGGAAACAACCGAGGAAATAACTGAAGAGACAGAAGAACCCCCAGAGGAAGAAGTTACAGAGGAAGAAGAAATTATAGAGGAGGAACCAGAAGAGGAAGAAGAGGAGGAAAAGGAAGAAGAAATGCGCGAGATTAAGTTTTTATCAGAAAAAGATGACTTTAAATCAAATGAAGAGCCGGAATTTAAATTTAAATATAAGAAAATTAAAGGCGTCCTTTCAACTTTTTCGGGCTGGCAAGATATAAATGTTATAGTCCGACTTAAAAATCCAAGCGGGCAAATTTTTGATATTTCGCCCGATTTTGTTTTTGAGAGCGACGGGAATTTTTCCGTAAAAATAAAAAAGCTTCGAGAATTCAAACCCGGGCTTTATACAATTATTTTAACGATTGAAGATGGAGAGATTGTTGAAGAGCTTACTCAAGATTTCACTTGGGGAGTGTTGGCCATTAATACTAATAAATCAATTTACGTTACCCCTTCGGCAGGCTCAGGGCAGGCAAACGAGCAAGCTTATATCCAAATGGCAGCCCTGAAAGAAGATGGGCATACTATTTGCGATGCTAATTTAAGATTAGAAATTAGTTCGTCTAACGAAGGGATTGCTTACCCCCTAGTTCAAAGATCGGGTGAGTGTGGGCCAGATAATGTAACTAAAGTACCTGATTATTTTGCATATTATCAAGTTGGGGAGCTGGGCACTTATCAAATAAAACTCACTAATCTTAATACAGGTTACAAGATAACTGACTCTTTTGAAGTGAGAGAATTTGTTCCCTTTGATGTTGAGAGAATTGGGCCCACACGGATTTGGCCTCAAGCTCTTTATGGAATAACTTTGAGAATTAAGGCCAATCAAGATTTTGTTGGAGAGGTAATCGAGACTGTGCCAAAAAGCTTTGAAGTTATAGCGACAAGCGATAAAAGACAAGAAACAAGGAGCGGAGAAAAACTGCTTATTTGGGATGTGGATTGGAAAGCGGGGGAAACCCACGAGCTGAGTTATCAGTTTGATGCACCTGATATTTCACCTTACCTCTATTTATTAGGACCCTTAAAATTTACAGAGACCGGGTCTCTGTCAGCTCTTATATTCTCAGAAATTCGGCAGTGGCAAATAGCTTCTGATGCGCCAGATGATATAACGAAATCTCCGAGCGCGAATACCGTCCCCGCAGGTGGGACCGGGTGGGCATTCCCGGAGCAGGCATACACAAGTGATGATAATGTTGCACATAGTGACACAGCTAAGGGCGCGGTGCACATTTGGTATAACTACGGGTTCAGCCTGACAGGTGCTTCCATCACGAAGGTTGAGGTCGGCCTCGAGGCGTTCGGCCCCAACAGCTCTAATTACATGACAGTAGCCTGTAGCTGGAACGGAGAGGCGAGTTGGACGAGTGAGAAAAGTCATTTTCAACCTTCGACCGACCCAGATGTGCCAACTTATATCGACCTGACGGATGGGAGAACCTGGACACCGGACGAATTGTCGAACGCAAACTTCCGCGTCAGGGTGACGGAGATTGACCCGCAATCTCCCACCGCGCTGTATATAGACTGGATTCCAGTAAGAGTAACTTATAGCACTCCTCCCACCAATCTCAACCAGCGTTCGGTTGTCTGGCAGAATGATAACGGAGATTCAAATGGTAATCCTCTTACTGGTGGATATGTAAACCAAAATAGTACCTCAACCTCTCCCGATACTTCTTTAACTATGGAAAAAGGGGAAAGAGCAACTTTTAGAGTTCAGATAGACAATACGGGTGCACCCACCACTACAAGTTATAAACTTCAATGGGCAACAACAACTGGCCCTGGCACCTGTACCTCCACCCTTACTTTTAGTGATGTTGGAACCTCAAGCGCTATAGCCTGGTCTTATGGATTATCAGGAACCAGCAGCGAGGCCCTTACCAGCTCGAAGTGCGCTACTAATTCCTATACTTGGACAAATGGTGAATGGCGTGAGGCAGTAGCTACTACCTCTTCCCACACCCTGGGTTTTTATTACTACACAGAATTTGGCTTTATGATTCACACTGCCAACGCTGCTACCGGTACCACTTATTGTCTGCTAGTTATTAATAACAATGGTGGTCTGCCCTTAAATAACTATTACAAGTTTGGAGAATTAACCATTGTTTCTTCTCCCACCAAAAAATATTCGAAAAATGCTGTTGGTGCTATTTCTGATTCGGACACCACTGCCGACCTCACTTATTTCTTAGACAACAAAGGCTATTCTGATGTTAATACCAAAGATGATGGTAATTTGGATCCAATTACGAGTTCCTCAAATATTCCTGTTTTTCTCTTTGCTAAAAAACATGTTAATAGTATCGATCCGATTGATATTGAATGGAATGGCTCAACCACCCAAGCTTGCAGTGTCAATGCAGTTTATCTTCAGGTTTATAATGCTACCACCAGCCAATGGGAAACCTTTGCTTCTAGCACCACCTGTACTGCCAGTGCCGATTTCTCGTTAACAACGTTAATTATCAGTAATCCTGAAAATTATTATGATAGTAATTATTGGAGGTATATTCGAGTTTATCAATCCTCTGGTACCCAAACCCTGACAACTGATTATATTAAAATTCTCGGTGCTGCTCCCGAAGTAAATCAGCGCTCTTATCTCTTTGAAAACGATGATGGTTCAGACGTTAATTCCAACTCAGATATGGCAGCTTCCAACACAGCTGCTACCCAGATTAAAAAAGGCCAGAGATTGGAAGCTCGCTTCCAATTAGATAATACCGGAGGAACTGCCAAAACCTCAGCTTACAAGCTTCAATACGACAAAGATTCAGATGCTAAATGGACAGATGTAGCTTGGAGTGGGGCACCATCGAGTAACGTCAATGCTAATTTCAAAGACTGGAATACCACCCAGATATCTTATGCTTCAGATAATGTAGGTTTTTACTCCTCAATTGCCATTGGTATTAATGGCTATCCAGTGATTTCCCATCAGAATCAGAGCGGCGGAACCCCCTCTTTGTTAGTCACCAAATGCAATAACCTAAGTTGTTCTGATTCCACCACCACCAAGATTACTTATGGAACAGAGGCTCAGGGTTCTTATTCCTCAATTGCCATTGGAACTGATGGTTTTCCTGTAATTTCTCATCGGGATACTTTCGGAACCTCCTCTTTGTTAGTCACCAAATGCAACAACCTAAGTTGTTCTAATTCCACCACCACTAAGATTACTTATGGTTCAGATAGTGTGGGTTCTTACTCCTCAATTGCCATTGGAACTGATGGTTTTCCAGTGATTTCTCA